>CALCHA010000210.1 GCA_937901265.1 uncultured Phycisphaerales bacterium | reverse complement strand
GCGGGGGGGGGTGCATCCGTTCCACGGGGGGGAGGAGGATTGGAGCGAGGTGTTCGAAAAGGAGGGGGCGCGGCGGGGGCGGGTTGGGGGCGGACAGGAAGGCGAGGGCACGACCCTGAGGGCGTTTATTGTCTTTGCCGATCCCTTTTCGACGCCGGTGGTGGAGCTCATGGAGGCGTGGTCGCGGACCTTTCCGGAGGCACCCGTGATCGGCGGAATGGCCTCGGGGATGCGGGCGGCGGGTCATGCGCGGCTGGCGCTGGATGAGCATATTTTCGCTCACGGAGCGGTGGGGGTTGCGTTGTCGGGGGAAGTGGAGGTGGATTGCGTGGTGTCGCAGGGATGCCGCCCGATCGGCGAGACCTTCGTGATCACGCGATGCAAGGGCAACGTGATCGAGGGGCTCGATGGCAAGCCGGCGCTGGTGGCGATCGATGAGATGCTGACCGGCCTGTCCCTGCACGATCGGCAGTTGATCGCGACGGGGGGGCTGCTGGTCGGCCGGGTGATCGATGAGGGCAAGGGGAATTATGGGCGCGGCGACTTTCTGATAAGGAGCCTCGTCGGCGTACGCCGGGAGACCGGCTCGATTCTGATCGGCGACATGGTGCGGACCGGCCAGACGGTGCAGTTTCAAGTTCGGGACGGCAAGTCGGCGACCGAGGAGATGCGGCTGCTGCTGGAGGGCGAGACGATCCTGGCGGCGGCACCCGCGGGGGTATTGCTGATCACCTGCCACGCGCGGGGCACGCGGCTGTTTGAAATGCCCCACCATGACGTGACGCTGGCGCGGCAGGTGCTGGGCGACGTCCCGGTGGCGGGATTCTTTGCCGCGGGGGAGCTGGGGCCCGTGGGGGACCGCAATTTTATTCATGGGCATACGGCCGCGTTGGCGTTGTTTCGGGCGCCGGCGGCGGATGGCCAATGAAGCGTGTCAGGGACCATCAGGAGGTCGGGTGATGCCGATGGAAATCGAGGTCAAGCTGCGGGTCGCGGGGTTTGCGGCAGTGCGCGCGGCGTTGGCTCGCGAGGGGGCCCTGCGTGTGGGACAGGTGCGCGAGGTGAATGTCTTTTACGATCGCAACGGCGGGGAGCTGCGGCGGGGCGATCGCGGCCTGCGGGTGCGGGTGTCGCGTGGGGAGGATGGCAAGGAGCACGGGCTGCTGACTTTCAAGGAGCCGGCGGCGACGACGGGGGTGCGGGCGCGGGAGGCGTTTGATGTGGCGGTGGATCCCGTGGAACAGGTGGGCCCGCTGCTCGAGAGGCTGGGATTTTTGCGGGTGCTGCTGTTTGAGAAGGATCGCGAGACCTGGGAACTGGGGGGATGCCTGGTGGAACTGGACAAATTGCCGCGGCTGGGCACGTTTGTGGAGGTCGAGGGACCCAGTGAGGAGGCGGTGCGGGTGGTACAGGGGCGGCTGGGGCTCGGCGACGAGGCGGATGTGGTGGAGGGATACAGCCGCATGGCGCGGCGGGAGGTGGGCGCGGGGGAACTGCGGTTTTGAGGAGGCTTCGGCGCGTGAGGAACGGAACGCAAAGTTGTAAAACGCAATCGCGGCCAGTTAGGATGTTTTTAGCTATTTGCAGTCCCCCACGCCCTCCGGGGCAGAAAAGGACGCCCCATGTGCGGCATTCACTCCCTGGTGCGGCGGGCGGGGTGGCAGGGCCTTGCAGTGTTGGGCGTGATGGCCGTTGCGGGCGGAGCCTGGGCACAGGAAAAGGCCGCGCCGATGCCGCCGGCGGTGAATGACGCATTGCAGCGGATGGCCGCGGCGCAGAAGTCCGGTGATTTGCAGGCCTATGCGGACACCCTGGCGTCCCCGGTGGGGGAGGTGTTTCGCCTGCATGCCGACTCGGCAACGAAGGTTGGCGAAGCCAAGCAGCACCTGCAGCAGGTCCTCGCGGCGACCTTTGGGCCGCAGGGGGCCGCGGACCCCTTTTCCTACGCGTTCGATGATCAGCAGTTGAAGCTCTCGCTGCAGCGACTCGTCTCGATGCAGATCACTCAGGCAGCGCCCAGCGGCAACAACTGGAAGCTGCAGGTGACCACGACCGTGCGGATGCCCGACGGCAGCACGAGGCAGATTCCCCAAGGCTTCATTGCCGTTGAGTATGGGGCCACCTGGAAGGTTCAGGACCTGGCGATGGCGGGGCACCTGGCGGCGGAGCGGCAGGGGGCGGAGACGAATTGGGCGATTTATCGCCTGTTCAACACGATTGCCGATCAGGTGAAGGGGGGGAAGGTCCCCTCGCGGGAGCAGGCGCTGTCGCTGGCGCTGGCGGGCTACAAGCAGCTCACGAACGCGGATGCACCGCCTCCGCAGGGCCGTGCGGAATATCTGGCGGCAGAGAAGGCGTTCAACGCGGGGGATTTCGCGCAATCGCTGGGGTTGTTCAAGCAATCCGCCGCCAAGGGCTATCCGCACGCGGCGTGCATGGTCGCGATTCAATATTCGGCAGGAGAAGGAGTGAAGGAGGATGACGCCGCGGCCGTGGAGTGGTTTCGCAAGGATATCGCGCTCCATGATGCGACCGCTGAGAATTTTCTCGGGTCGATGTTGCTGGAAGGTGAGGGCGTGCCCAAGGATGCTGCGGAGGGGATGCGCCTGTTGAAGCTCTCGGCCGAGCAGGACAACCCGGCGGCGCTGCTCAATATTGGGCGCGCGTATTTGTTCGGGCTGGGCGTGGCCAAGGATCAGAAGTTGGGGATGGACTACTACAACCGCGCGGCCGAGCTGGGCAATGGGCAGGCGGCCTATTTCGTGAAGTGGTTGGCGCAGTCGCCGGGGAACCGCTCGTTCAAAGACCAGAACCAGGTGAACGCCTTCCAGCAGATTCAGCTCTTGCGCGCCAACGCGATGGCCGCCGAGGTCAGCGGGTATCGCGCCAACGGCAGCTATCGGGCAGCGGACCCGCAACTGGCGGCGGACCTGCGGGCGCAGGCCGACCAGTTGGCGCGGGAAAACGGCCTGGATTAAAGCGGGCTGGAAGGGGTGCGAGGCGCCGAGGGGGGGTCAGGGGCTGGGTGCGGACGACGTGGTGGCGTTAAGCAGGGTTTGGATGAGGGTGGGAATATCGTGGGTGGCGGCTTCGACCGTGGGGGCCCACGCGGGGGAAAGGGAGCGCAGGGCCGCCGAGGTTTGCGGGCCGATGGAGGCGCGGCGGGTGGCGGCGATTTTCTGGCGGAGATGTTCCGGGAGAAGGTCCCACAGGTTGGTGGCGGTGGAGGCGGAAGTGAAGGTGGTCCAGGTGATCTCGTCGTTTTCCAGCGCGGCCAGGAGTGCCGGCGGGAGGGCGGCGGCGGGGGTGGTGTGGTAGATGGCGAGGTCCGTCAGGTGGGCACCTGCGGCGCGGAGGACGTCGGGCAGGGCGGGGCTGGCGATGTCGGCGCGGAGGAGCAGGAATCGCTCGTGTTCCATTTTTGATTTGCGCTCTTCGAAGTTGGCGCGGAGTTGCTGGGCGAGTTCGGTGGAGAGGTTTCGTTCCGGGACGATGTCGGGGGTCAGGCCGCTGTCTTTCAGGGCGGCGGCGGTGGCGGGACCGACGGCGGCGATGGAGGAGGCGGCGAAGTGGCGGGCATCAAAGCCGAGATGTTGCAGCCGCTGCCACGTGGCGCGGACCCCGTTGGGGGAGGTGAAAAGCACCCAGTCATAGGCGGGCAGGTGGAGCAGTTCTTTGTCGATGCCTTCCCACTGCTCGTCGGCGGGAGGGTGGATGTGAATGGTGGGGGCTTCGAGGGTTCTTGCTCCCAGCGCGGCGAGCCCCTCGGCCAGGGTGGAAGCCTGCTGGCGGGTGCGGGTGATGAGGATGGTCTGGCCAAAGAGAGGGCGCGATTCAAAGAAGTTCAGGGCGGGGCGCAATGCGACGACTCTACCGATGATGGTGATGGCCGGAGGTTTGAGGCCCGCGGTGGCGACGGTGGCGGCGATATCGCTCAGGGACGCAGTGAGGGTTCGCTGCTCTGGGCGCGTGCCCCAGCGGATGACCGCCGCGGGGATTTCCGTCGCGGCCCCGGCGGCGAGTAGCTTGGCGGTAATGGCC
>CALCHA010000209.1 GCA_937901265.1 uncultured Phycisphaerales bacterium | reverse complement strand
GCGGCGTAATGAGCGACTCAATCCCGCTGGTCCCTCCGCCGGTCATCGGGCTCCGCCTCAGCCGCGATTCGTCATCCAGTGCCGTCAACTTCAACCGCCGCTTGAATGCCTTCATGGCCCGCGTCAACTCTGCAGCCGTCACCGCCATGCACCGACTCCTTCGAAATGCCTCTCCCCCATGATATCCTGATCTCACCCGACGGAGCATCCCATGTCCACCCTCTTCCCGCCACTCCCCAATTTCCTCCATCACGCCGATGGCGAAGTCCGCGTCGTCGGCCACCGCATTTCGCTCTACCATCTCCTCACCCACTACAACGCCGGGGAATCGCCCGAATCCATCGCCCTGGTTTTCCCCACCCTGAAAACCTCCACCATCCACAAAGTGATCGCCTTCTACCTCGATCACCAGCCCGAACTGGACGCCTACCTGCAGACCTACGCCGGCGACTTGCGGGCCCAGGAAAATGTTGCCGCGCCGGGCCCCTCGCGCGCCGAACTCCTCCGCCGTCTCCAGGACCTGCGACGCCAGGCTCATCATGCCGCTGAAGTATCTCATTGACGAAAACCTCCGCGGCGACCTCGCCGATTCCCTGCGCCTCGCCGCGCGAGCCAGGGGCACAGATCTCGACCTCCTCCAGGTCGGCGACCCCGACGCGCCGCCTCTTTCCACGGTCGACCCCGACCTCCTCCGCTGGTGCGAGCAGCACGACCGAACACTTATTTCTCGTGATTTCCGCACCCTTCCACAGCACCTCGCCGACCACCGCGCCGCGGGGGGCTTCTCGCCGGGCATTTTTCTCATTCGTGCGGGCCACCCCTGGCACGAAGTGCTTGATGACCTGATCCTGCTCGCCTTCGCCGCAGCTCCCCAGGAAGTGCGCAACCTCACCCGCTACGTCCCGCTCTGACTACCTCACGACTTCCTGCGAAGTGTGTGGAGCAGCAGATAGAGAAGCAGGCCCACAATCCCGAAATGACAAAGAGCGAGCCCGGCGGTGATCGAGGCCCCAGCGACATCGCTCCGAGCCAGCGCCAGAAATTCCGGCGTGGCGACGACAAGACCGAGGATCAGCAGGAGAAAGTGCACCGACGCCGTCACCGTCGCGATGACCAGTGCCTTTCGCTGATGGCGCCGGGGCGCGATCGCGGATCCAAAGTACAGGGCACCGGCCACCAGCAGCAGGGTTGCCGCCACGATGTCTTCACCCTTCGCGGGAGGCAGCGGTCCACCAGCATCGTGGAAGATGAAAAACCAGGTGGCCACGCCCCCCAGGAGCAGAAATCCGCCCAGCATAAGCAACAGGACCTGGGCGACCGCTGCACGGCGCGACGGAGAAGCAGGGGGAGCACGATAGGCAAGCGGTTCGGACATGGCCGCATTGTAACGGCATTCCGCCGGCGGCACTTTCAGCATTCAGCATTCAGAATTCAGCCCAACCTCCTCCCATCCGCAGTGTCTATCCCGTTCGACACCGGTTTTAACAATCGCTTTTCCCCCCGTGCTGCCGATAACATCCCTATCTGCAGCCCACCCCTCGCCAAAGGGACCGTTTCATGATCATCGACTGTCACACGCACATCTGGCAATCCCCGGAACAGCTCGGCGACGGGGCGCTGGCGGAACTTTCCCGTCCGACCCTCATCGCGGGGCAGAAAATGCGCCTCCTCCCCCAGGCAGACACCGCCAACCACCTGCTCGCCGCGGAACCGGTCGACAGGTCCTTCGTGCTGGGCTTTCGCTCCAACTATCTCGCCGCCCAGATCCCCAACGACTACATCGCGGACTACTGCCGGGAGTACGCCGACCGCATGATCGGCTTTGCCGGCATCGACCCGACCGACGATGACGCCCTCGACCAAGTCACCCATGTTACCCAGACTCTCGGCCTCAAAGGGCTGTGCATCTGCCCCGCGGCACAGGATTTTCACCCCGCCGACACCCGCGCCATGGCCGTCTACGAAATGGCCGCGGCGCTGCACCTGCCGATCATCTTTTATCCCGGCACCCACCTCTCCCCCAAAACCAAGATGGAATACGCCCGGCCGCACCTGCTGGACGAGGTGGCCCGCGCGTTTCCCAACCTCAAGCTGGTTTTGTCCCACTTCGGCTATCCGTGGGTGGATGAGACGATCACCCTGCTGGGCAAGCATAGCAACGTCTACTCGGACATTGCCGCCCTCTTGCGTCGGCCCTGGGTGGCTTACGATGCGCTGGTGCGGGCGCAGCAGTTCGGGGTGATCGACAAGCTGCTGTTCGGCTCGGACTTCCCCTTCACCACGGCGGGCGAGTGCATCGAGACGCTCTACACGCTCAACCAGACCGTGATGGGCACGAACATGCCGATGATTCCGCGGGAATCGCTACGCAACATCGTGGAGCGTGACGTGCTGGCGCTGCTGGGCATCCACATGCCGACGGCGCGCCACCTCGCCAACCTCCCCAAATCCCGCCGCATCCAAAAAGTCGGGTAACCCGTACCGCGGGCCTCTCGCCCGCCGATCGCCTGTACCGCGCGCGTCACCGCGCGTCCCGCCCGCCGATCGGCCGCAGCCGATGCTTCAGCGATCGAGGTTCCACACAACCTTGTTCAGGAACGGAAACGTCCTTCTTCGAGAGTCCAGACGAAAACACGAAGGGACGAAGGACCCACGAAGTGCACGAAGCGGTCTGTCAGAGCTGGGCCACGTTGCTCTGAAAGTGTTCCTGTTGTTTGGAGGGATTGCGCGCTTCAGATCAGCGCGTTTGTGGGCTTCGTGGGTCCTTCGTGGGCTTTGTGTTTCCCGTCGTCGTGGGCTTTGTCCGAACGCGATTCGGAGATGGGTGGAATCTTGAGCGCTCACGCACCCGATGCCTCGGCCGCGACCAGTCGCAAATACCGCTCCTCCACCTCCCGCAGGTCTCCCGCCTCGTGCACCGCCGCGCGGGCCCCCGCCATCACCAGGCCCGCCTGGGCCGCCACCGCATCAAAATCCGCGCGCCGTCCCACGCTGTCCGCGACCTCCGCCAGTGCCTCGAGCAGGCGTATCGTCACCGCGACGTTTCCCCGGGAGTTCTGGCGGATCTGGTCATACGCCGCCGCGACGAAACGGTCGAATCCCGAACCCTCCGCAATCACGCGCAACGCTCCCTCTTTGCCGCGGCGAAAGGCCACCGGGCGATCGCGACCGGCCAGCTTGCCCAGCGCGCTGCCCAGCCGATCGATGCAGGTCATGGCCGTGAAGGGGTCGTTGATTCCCGGCGAGAGCGCCCGCACGGCGATTTCGACCAGCTGCAGCAGGGTGAATTCCACATCCTGCGCCGGCGTCCGCGAGACGCCGATGGCATAGGCGCCGCGGACGCGGTCGCACAGCTCGTCGATCACCCTTTCCGCCGGCCAGCCGCGCGCCAGCAGCGCCCCCTTCGAGACATAGTGGCCCGGTCGCTTGGCGATCTCGATCACCACGTCCGCCTCCTCCGCCGCGCGCAGCAACGCCCCGGCGTCGATGAGCTCGACGTAGCCCTCCTCGTCGGAAATCACGCCCTTGCCTTCGCCGGGGGGTTTTTCCGCGGCGTCCACCGGCTCGCCTTCGCCGATCTTCACGGGGTAGAGCCGATCGATCCCGCGCTCCAGCTCGCTGCTGATGCGGGCAATGATTTCGTCGGCCTGGATGGAGATGGCGACGTGATGGATGAAATAGATGAGCACCCCCAGGCTTACCAGCGCGAAGGCGACGCCCAGCGTGACCGAGACGTGCGGGATGAACAGCACTTCGTCGGCGCGGCGAATGGTCCGCAGCACCAGCAGGCAGTAGAGGAAGGTGGCGACGAAGGTGCCCAGGACGACCTGGTTGGCGGTGTCACGCATGAAGTTGCGCAGGATGCGCGGGCCAAATTGGGCGGAGGCCTGCGCCAAGGCGACCAGGGTCAGCGAAAAGACCAGGCCGGTGATGGTCATCATGGAGCTGGCGACGGTTCCCAGCACGGCGCTGGCCCCTTCGGCCCCGCCGCTGTAGACCCATCCCAGGCTGCGGACCCAGTCCGCGGTGACCCAGCCGTCGAGCCACACCGTGGCGGAGGAGAGCCCCACGGCACCCAAGGCCATGAGCCCCGGGAGGAACCAGAAGCTGGAGCGCACGCGCTCCCAGTATTTCCGCACCGTGACGCCCATGCCGCTCCTCTCAGTGAATCCTGCCCCACCTTTCCCCCGCAACCGCTGCGCCAACACAGCCGTTACCCGCTTTCTTAGACTCTTTGCCCTTCCGCGGCAATGCTCGGCGTCCGCCCTCGTTTCTCCAAGCACGCTTTTTCACTCACCGAGGGCCACCCGCATGATTTGCAACCGCACGATTCGCAACGCCACCGCGCTTCTCCTCACCCTCGCCTCCGTCGCCGCGGCACAGACGCCTCCGCCCGCCGCCCCCGAGAAGCCCGTCCCTCGCGAGTGGACCGACCCCGACACCGGCCACCTCATTCACCGGGTCACCGACGAGCCCAACTCGGCCGGGTTCTACTTCAACATCAACGCCTTCACCCCCGACAAAAAGACCATGGTGTACACCGCGCCCGACGGCATTCACACGCTGGACCTGCCCTCGGGCAAGACGCGCCTGCTGGTGGAAGGCAAAAACCTCAAAGCCGTGATCGTCGGTCACAAGACCAACACGGTGTTTTACATCAACAACGATGAGCACACGCTCTATGCCGCCAGCACCGATACGGGCAAGTCGCGCAAGCTGGCGGCGCTGCCACCGCGGGCGAGTGTTTCGACCGTCAACGCGGATGAAACCCTCGCCGCGGGCACCTTTATTGAGGGGGACCAGGGGCAGGACTACGGGGAGCAGCGGGTCAATCCCGCCGGTATGTCGGGCCCGCTGGTGCAGCCGATGAACAAGGGGCAGATGATGGCGCAGCGGCTCGCGGCGAAACTGCCGATGACCCTGTTCACGCTCGATCTGGCCACCGGCAAGCAGACCGCGCTGCTGCAGCATGACACCAACTGGCTCAACCACCTGCTCTTTTCCCCGGCAGATCCCACGCTGCTGATGTACTGCCACGAGGGGGCGTGGCAATCGGTCGACCGCATCTGGACC
The DNA here is from genome assembly GCA_937901265.1 of uncultured Phycisphaerales bacterium. Lineage (GTDB taxonomy): Bacteria > Planctomycetota > Phycisphaerae > WQYP01 > WQYP01 > CALCHA01. The sequence goes on along the minus strand of CALCHA010000209.1, from coordinate 2,379 downwards.
ATCCGCACCGATGGCACCCACAACGAGCTGATCCACAAACGCACCATGGCCATGGAAATCGCGGGTCACGAGTTCTGGCAGCCCGACGGCAAGACACTCTGGTACGACCTGCAGACCCCCAAGGGGGAGGATTTTTTCCTGGCCAACTACAACCTCGATACCCACGCCCGCCAGTGGTTTCACCTGCAGCGCAACGAGTGGTCCATTCATTTCAACGTGACCGAGGACGCCTCGCTGATCTGCGGTGACGGGGGCGACCCCGGGCAGGTTGCCAAGGCCCCGGATGGCCAGTGGATCTACCTTTTCCGCCCGCAGCTCATTCGCACCCAGGGGGCGTTGAATGAGCCGGGGTTCATCCAGCCGGGGGTGCTGCGCGCGGAGAAGCTGGTGAATATGGCGAAGCACAACTACAAGCTGGAGCCGAACGTGCATTTTTCGCCGGACAACCGGCAGATTTTCTTCACCAGCAACATGTTCGGCCCGAGCTACATCTTTGCGGTGGACATCGCCCGCGCGCAGTAGTTCAGCGCCGCGGGGAACCTCGCGGCCACGGGGCGTGACGCGATGTGCGTCATTTCATTCCCACTTTCCTTGAACCGGGGGGCCGGTGAATCTACACTACCATGCTTCGGTCTCAACGGCCCCGGCGGCCACTCTGGAGCAACGTGCCTATGCGCCTGTCCGACATTCTGAAGCTTGAGCACATCAAGGTTCCCCTTGAAGCGAAAAACAAGAAGGATGCCATCGCGGAGCTCGTCCAGTTGCTGGCTGACGCCCACGAGGTCAAGGATGCCGGCGTGCTGCTGGCGTCCGTGCTTGAACGCGAAGCCACCCGCACCACCGGGATCGGGTCGGGGCTGGCCATCCCGCATGGCAAGTGCAGCGGCGTCGATCATCTGGTGGTGGCGATCGGCAAGCCCGAGACCCCGATCGATTTTGAATCGATCGACGGCAAGCCGGTCAACCTGATTGTTTTGCTGGCCTCGCCCCCGGACCAGACCGGTCCGCACATTCAGGCACTGGCGCGCATTTCCCGGCTGATGAACGTCGACACCTTCAAGGCCGCCATGCGCAACGCCACCAGCAGCCAGCAGATTTACGATGCCGTGGTGGCCCAGGAAGCCGCCATGTAAGCCGGCCGCCAGAGCCCTTGATGCAGTTCCATCCATTCACCACAGAGCGACATGTCCGACACAACCCAGACAGATTTATCAGATACCGCCGGCACCCCCGACCCGCAGCAGATTGCGGATTTTTCACCGCGGACGCGGCTGGTGGACATCCTTTCGCAAGACGTGACGCCGCAGGTGGACGCGGTGGCGAAAAGTCTCATCGCCACGGGCGACGCGATGCTGGTCAAAACATCGCGGACGTCCGTCCACGGATTCGTCCTCGATCGCGAACATTACGACACCCGTCTGGAGTGGACCGCCACCGACCTTAACGCGATCTGCTCCTGCGAAACGCGTTCGGCCGGGTTTGTCTGTCCCCATCTCTGGGCCACGGTGCTGCTGGCTGATCGTTCCGGGGCGTTTCGTGCCTTGGAAGAGGCGCACAGCCATCCGCTGCTCAATCGCTCGGGCGAGCCGCCCGCCCCGGGGACGCGGCGCTCCCCCAACGCCTGGCCGGCGCGGCCGGGCTGGAAGATTCACCTGGCCTCCATCGCCCAGGCCGCCGGCCGCCGCAGCGCCGCCCATCCGCCGGTCGCCGCCGGACTGGCGCGCCAGGCGCTCTACGTCGTTGACGGGACCGAGACGCAGGAACTGGCGCTCACCGGGGGCGCGGCGTTGATTGTGGAGCTGCAGTCCCGCCATCAGAAAAAGACCCGTCCCCGGGCCATCAATTCGACCGGCGTCTGGACCAAGGGCTCCCCCTTCCGCCTCGATCCCGACGAGATCGACACCTTTGCCGAGGAAGCCGACCGCGACATCCTTTCGCGACTTGTCGGTGCCCGCGCTGCCGAGGCCCCTCCCTCGGAGGGGGGCACCTCCAACCCGGCCAACGACAAGCTCTGCGCACTGCGCGGGCAGGTGGGCATTGAGTTGCTTCGCCGCATGTGCGAGACGGGGCGGGCGCGCCTGCGCCTGCAGCCGGCCGCCGAACCGCTGCCGCTCTCCTGGGATGATGGCCCCCCGTATGAGTTTCTCGTGCGCATCACGCCCCACGAGGATGGCAAACACTACACCCTGACCGGCCACCTCCGGCGACCAGGGGCGAGCGAGGGCGAGCCGGCGTGCGTGCTGCCCCTCTCCGTCGTGCAATTACTCGCCGAGCCGGCCCGCGCCACCGCCCCTGATGCCCCCACCGGTCTGGTCTTCATGCACAACAAGGTCGCCCCGGCGATTCTCTCCGGCGGGCTGCAGTGGATGACCCTCTTCG
>CALCHA010000208.1 GCA_937901265.1 uncultured Phycisphaerales bacterium | reverse complement strand
TCAAAACGCTCCGCCACCTCACCGACATCGGCAACACCGTCATCGTCGTCGAACATGATGAAGACACCATCCGCGCCGCTGATTGGCTCATCGACGTCGGCCCCGCCGCCGGACGCCACGGCGGCCGCATCATCGCCGAGGGCACCGTCGCCGACGTGCTCAAAAATCCCGACTCGATCACCGCCAAATATCTCACCGGCGAGTATGAAATCGTCACCCCCGGCGTGCGCCGCAAGGTCGATCGCGAGGCCTGTCTGGAGGTGGTGGGGGCGCGGGAAAACAACCTCAAAAATATCACCGTCAAAGTGCCGCTGGGCGGCCTCATCTGCGTCACGGGCGTCTCCGGCAGCGGCAAAAGTACGCTGGTCAACGAGATCGTGCTCAAGGCCCTCAAACGAAAACTGTATGGCTCCAAGGAACGCCCCGGCCTGCACACCAAGATCACCGGCAGCCAGCACGTCGACAAGATCATCGAGATCGACCAGAGCCCCATTGGCCGCACCCCGCGCAGCAATCCGGCGACCTACACCGGCGTCTTCGATCTGATCCGCGCGCTCTACGCGCGCACCCGCGAGGCCAAGATGCGCGGTTACAAAACCGGCCGCTTCAGCTTCAACGTCAAGGGCGGCCGCTGCGAAAGTTGCCAGGGCCAGGGCACCAAGCGCATTGAGATGCACTTTCTGCCCGATGTCTTCGTGCAGTGTGAACAGTGCAAAGGCAGCCGCTTCAACCGCGAAACCCTGGAGATCAAGTACCGCGGCAAGAGCATCGCCGACGTGCTCGCCATGCGCGTCGAGGAGGCCCTCGCGTTCTTCGATTCCTTCAACAACATCAAGCAGCTGCTGCAGGCCATGAACGATGTCGGCCTCTCCTACGTCGAACTCGGGCAGGCCTCGACCACCCTTTCCGGTGGCGAGGCGCAGCGCGTCAAGCTGGCCACGGAACTCGGCAAGCCCGGCACCGGCCACACCCTCTATGTCCTCGACGAGCCCACCACCGGGCTGCACTTCGCCGACATCCAGAACCTGCTGAGCGTCCTCAAACGCCTCGTCGATCAGAGCAACACCGTGCTCGTCATCGAACACAACCTCGACGTCATCAAATGCGCCGACTGGATCATCGACCTCGGCCCTGAAGGCGGCGAAGGCGGCGGCACCATCGTCGATCAGGGTACGCCCGAGAAACTCGCCGCGAATCCCCACAGCTTCACCGGCCAGTATTTGAAATCGAAGCTGCACGCGCCCGCAGTCGCCGTCGCAGGCTAACGGCAATCGCACAGGCCGTACCGCGGGCGCCTCGACCGCCGCCAGGAGGAAGGATCTCGCAAAGTGCCTCCCAATCATTCAGGCTCGTGATCCCTTCCTCCAGCAAATTCAAGCGCCAGGCGTTGGCCCTGCGTCGCGCGCCAGCGGAAGCCGAGTCGAGTTTTCAATTCCTCCGATTCCGTTAAGATGCGGGCAGCCGGGGCGGCGGCGGACGAAACGGAGGACACTTGTGCGCACCATAATGTGTTTGGGGGCCTGGGCCTTGGCGGCGGCCGTCGCGGGATGCTCCGCGGGGCGGGTGGCCAGCACCACAAAAACCGACCTCCCCCCTCCGCGGCCCAATGTCGTTTTTATCCTTGCCGATGACCTTGGCTACGCCGACCTCGGCTGCTACGGCCAACGCCAGATCCAGACGCCGAACATCGATGCACTCGCCGCCCGCGGTATGAAGTTCACCGACGCCTACGCCGGCGATACCGTCTGCGCGCCCTCCCGCTGTTCCCTCCTCACCGGCCTCACCACCGGCCACTGCCGCATCCGCGGCAACCTCAAAGTCGATCTCAAGCCAGAAGATTTCACCGTCACCGAAAGCCTCCACAACGACGGCTACGACGTCTTCTCCATTGGCAAATGGAGCATGGGAAAGGTCGGCAGCAGCGGCGACCCGACGCACAAAGGTGTGGACTATTTCTTCGGCTTTATTGATCAAACCCACGCCCACAACTATTACCCGAGCTTCCTCTATCGCAACGAAACACGCATCGCCCTGCCCAACGTGGTGCCCAATGAAGGACGCTATGGCCAGGGCGTCGCTTCCGAGAAGGTCGTTTATGTCGGGGATCTCTTCGATCGGGAAACCGACGCGTTCCTCGCACAACAGCATGCCGGCGGCCAGCCCTTCTTTATGTACCTCGCTTACACCGCGCCGCACGCCAACGGCGAAGCCAAGGAAAACGAAGTGCCCAGCCTTGGCATCTACAAAGACAAGGACTGGCCCCTGCCCGAGAAGCAGTACGCCGCGCTGGTGGGGAATCTCGATGACTCGGTCGGCAAGGTCGTTGCCGGTCTCGACAAGGCCGGGGTTCTGCACAACACCATGATCATCTTCGCGTCAGACAATGGCGCACAGGAAGAAGGCAACACCAAGGCCGCCTATTTCGACTCCTCCGGTCCGCTCCGCGGCGTCAAACGCGACATGTACGAAGGCGGTATCCGCGTCCCGCTGATCGTTGACTGGCCCGGTCACACCAAAGCCGGCACCACCTCTCACCTGCCCATCGCCTTCTGGGATTTCTTTGCCACCATGGGCGACCTCACCGGCTGCAAGGTGCCGGCAAATACCGATGGCATCTCCTTCCTCCCCGAAGTGCTCGGCCAGCATTCACGGCAGAAAATGCACGAATGGCTTTACTGGGAATTCCACGAGGGCGGCTTTCAGCAGGCTGTGCGCTGGCAGTCTCCCGATGGCCATTCCTGGAAAGCCGTCCGCCTGTCGGCCACGGCAAAGTTGGAGCTCTACGACCTCCAGGCCGATATCGGCGAAACCAAAGATGTCAGCGCCGCCCACCCCGACGTCATCGCCACGATCGAGGCCTATCTGAAAACCGCCCGGACCGACTCCGCCGATTTTCCCATCAAGACCACGCCGCAGGCCGGCGCTGCGCAGCAGTGAACGGAGCACACCTTCCGCTGCGGCCGGGATTCCGCAAGGAGCGACCCCCATGGAACGACGGCTCACCTTTACCCGCGCCGCCCTGGCCGAAGTGGATCGGCGGGCCGTGGAAGAGTATGGCATACCGGTCCTTGCCCTCATGGAAAACGCCGGCCGATGCGTCGCCGACGCCGCCATCAGACGCCTCGCCGGCGTCGCCCCGCCCCGAGAGGCGATCATCCTCTGCGGTCCCGGTAACAACGGCGGCGACGGCCTGGTTGCCGCGAGACACCTGCATAACGCCGGCCTGCGCATCACCATTCTTTTGCTCGCCGAGCGCCACAGGTTCCGCGATGCCGCTGCCATCAACCTCGCCATCGCTGATCGCATGAAACTTGCCGGCGGCATCGCCACGATTTCGCCCGGCCACGCCGAACTGCGCGACGCCCTGGTCGAAGCGACCCCCGACGTTCTGCTCATCGATGCGCTGTTTGGGACCGGCCTGTCCCGCCCCGTCGAAGGCCTCGCCGCCGAAGTCATTCTCGCCATGAACGCCAGCCGCAAACCTATCCTCGCCGTCGATGTGCCTTCGGGCATGGATGCCGACACAGGCCTGCCAGCGGCCGGCGGTGCCGCGGAATATGTGATCCACGCCACCGAAACCGTGTCGATGTGCGGCCTGAAAACCGGCTTTACTGCGGGGAAGACCTTCGTCGGAAAGATCGTCGTGGGAGCCATCGGCGTCCCACGCGAACTCCTCGAAGACGTGGTCACGAAAACTTAGCCAATGAGGGTTGCCGCGCAATCGCGACCGACGTCCGACGGCGCAGGCGACCCCCCCCAGGGAGTGACCAATGGCGGCCAGTCGGAGCGTGCGATGGGTGTTGCGGTGGGGGGGCGTGCTGGTGATCACCGGGGTAACGCTGTGCGCGGCCTCCGCGATTCTCGCGTGGCGCTGGCGCCAGGTGCCCATCGGCCCAGGGACCACACGGATCAGCGGCCCCCTCGCCGCCGACGGGCAAGTCGATTACCTGGCGGCGATCAACGAACAACTGAGTGCCGGCGTGACCGCGGAAAACAACGCCGCGCCAGAAGTGCTGCGGGTCGTCGGGATGAAGGACGAATCGCCGGCGTGGCGCGCGACCGAGCTTCGTCTGCTGGCAATGCCCGACCCGGGTGCCGGGCTCCTCGTCGGCTATGCCGCGTGGCGGAAAGCGCGCGGAGAAGCCGTGGACGATGCGGATGCCTTTGACCAGCCCCTGCAGGCGGCGGCAGAACGCGTATGGACGGCCGACGAATCGCCGAAGCTGGCGGCTTATATCACCAGCCAGAAGGACGCGCTCGACGCACTCGAAATCGCTGTCCAGCGCGAACGTTTCTACGTGCCCGTCATCATGGGCGACGGCGCGACCACCACGGGCGATCGACCGGCAATCTTGCAGGCTCATATCCTGGCCCAACAGCCGCTGCGCGCCGCGGGAAACACGCTGCTGGCGCGGGCGATGCTGCGTCTGGGCGCCGGCGATGCCACAGGCTTCGAACGCGATGTGCGCGCCGCCGACGCCCTTTCGCGCCTCCTGGTTCAGTCTCCCTCCGTTATCGAATACCT
>CALCHA010000207.1 GCA_937901265.1 uncultured Phycisphaerales bacterium | reverse complement strand
GTCGCACTTGCGCACGAACCGGTTTTCGAAACCGGCGCCTTCAGCCGCTCAGCCATCTCTCCATGGCAGCCCCTTGCGAGGCCGCGAACGATTATCTTGCCGAACTCCGTGGCCTTGGTCAAGCGCTCCGGCAGCTTCAGCCGTGGCGGGCACGTGGCGGGCACCGGCCGCGAGTCCTCAGGGGGCCCCCTTGCTCCCCTTTGCGCCCGCCCTATACTCAACGGATGAGCAAAATTCCCTCCATCCGTGTCCTGGTTGTCGATGATGAAGTCGACCATGCCGACGTCATGGCCGAGGCCATCGCCCGGATGCCCGGCGGAGGCTATTCGGTGAAACAGTCGCACAACCTGGCTGACGCGAAGCGTCATTTCGTGGATGAGGATTTCGATCTGGTCATCACCGATCTCCGCATGGACAGTCCCAACGACGGGTTCGACCTGCTGCGGTTCGTGCGCCGCGCCCGGCCGCAGTCGGAGGTGATCGTGGTGACCGCCCACGGGGATGTGTCCATCGCAGTGCAGGCGATGCGCGAGGGGGCGTACGACTTCATCCAGAAACCGCTGGAACTCGAGGTGATTCGGACGCAGGTACGCCGCGCCGCGGAGAAGATCCTTCTGGCGCGTAAAACGCAGGAGCTCACGCAGGCCCTCGATCAGCGCTTCGGCGTGACCGGTATCGTGGGGCAGTCGGCCCCGATGAACCGGGTTCTGCAGCTCATTCATCAGATCGCCCCCACCGATATCAGCGTCCTGGTGCTGGGCGAATCGGGGACCGGCAAGGAGCTGGTGGCGCGGGCGCTGCATCAGAATTCGCGGCGGCACGCCGAGCGTTTCGTCGCGCTCAACTGCGCCGGCCTCAATGAATCGACGCTGGAGGATGAGCTCTTCGGCCATGTGCGCGGGGCCTACACCGATGCGCGCGGCGATCGCCAGGGACGCTTCGAATATGCCCACGGAGGCACGCTCTTTCTGGATGAAGTCGGCGACATGCCCTTGACCATGCAGGCCAAGCTGCTGCGCGTGTTGCAGGATCGGGAGATCACCCGCCTCGGGTCAAACGACCCGATCAAGGTGGACGTGCGTTTTTTGACCGCCACCAACAAGGACCTGCAGCAGGCGGTGCGTGACAAGAGCTTTCGCGAGGATTTGTACTTTCGGATTCGCGGGGCGGTGATCGAGCTTCCGCCGCTGCGCGCGCGGCGCGATGACATTCCGCTGCTGATCAATCACGTGCTGGAGCGGAGCAAAGAAAAGCTCGGCAAGACCGTGGAGGGCATCGATGCCGCCGCGCGGAACGTGCTGGTCGCCTACCCCTGGCCGGGCAACGTCCGGGAGCTGGAGAACACCGTGGAGAACATGATTGTCCTGGCACAGGGCCCGCGCCTGACGATGGCGGATGTTCCCTCCTATATCGTCGGGGTCCCCGCCACCGACGGATCGCAGGCATTCGAGGGCATGGGCGAAGGTACCGACCACGCCTCCTCCACCACCGCCATCACGCTGGCGGGCATGAACCTGGCCGAACTGGAAAAGAAGGCGATAGCCGAGACGCTGGCGTCCGTGCAGGGAAACCGCGAACAGGCGGCGAAGATTCTGGGCATCGGCGAGCGGACGCTCTATCGCAAGATTAATGAGTATGGGTTGAAGGAGTGAGCGTGGGATGCCGCACGCCGATCGACACCGATTGACAAGGAACCGCCTCACGCCAATCATCCCGATGCTCGCGGACCAGAACCATCGACAACTGCCGCCGGCTTTCCGTGGTTTCTACTATCCATCCACAACGGGGTCTCATGGCAAACCTCCGCATCGGCATCGGTTACGACCTTCACCGCACCATTGTCGGGCGGCCGCTGGTTTTGGGGAATGTGGTGATCCCGCATGACAAGGGGCTGGATGGCCATTCCGATGCGGATGTGGTGCTTCATGCGCTGATCGACGCGCTGACCGGTGCCGCCGGCCTGCCCGATGTCGGCCAGATGTTCCCCAACAGCGATCCGCGCTACAAAGGAATCAACTCCGGGGAGCTTCTCGCGTCCACCATGCGCGAGTTCGCCAGGACCGGCTGGCGGCTGGTGAACGCGGACATCATCGTGCTGGCGCAGCGACCGAAGCTCTCGCCGCACAAGGCCGCGATGATCACCCGCCTGGCGCAACTGCTGAACGTGCGCGAGGATCAGGTGAACCTCAAGGGCAAGACGGGGGAGTCGGTGGATGCGGTGGGCGAAGAGCGAGCGATCGCATGCCACTGCGTGGTCTTGCTGGAAAGAGACTAATGGCGGGCTTTCGCCGTCGGGCCGCCTTGTGACCCCCCCACCGCAACCGTATCATTTCCGCTCTCACTTGCGTTTCCAAGGAAGGTCATCGATGCACTCTCCCGCCGTGCGCTCCGGTGCCAGCGACGTTTCGGCCCCAGCATCCCGGTCTCGACGCAAGCGTGTCGCCATTCTGGGTGCCACGGGTTCGGTCGGCAGCAATGCCATCGACGTCTGCCGCAACCTTCCTGAGGAATTTGAGATCCACTCGCTTACCGCCGTGACCAGTTGGAAAAAGCTGGCCGAGCAGGCAATGGAGGCTCGTCCGCGATTTGTGGCCTTGAACGACCACTCAACGCGGGAGTCGCCCTCGGACAATTTGGCGGCCCTTCGGGACGCTATTTTGGGCACGGGAATCGAGCTGGTGACCGGGCCGCACGCGATGGAAGAGATCGCGTCGCGGGAGGATGTAGATGCGGTGGTGGCGGCCGTGGTCGGGGCGGCTGGGCTGGCGCCGGTCATCGCCGCCGCGAAAGCCGGCAAAACCATCGCGTTAGCGAATAAAGAGGCGTTGGTGGTGGCGGGATCCATCGTCATGCCCACGGCGAAAAAGCATGGCGCAACGATCGTCCCCGTCGATTCAGAACACTCGGCGATCTTTCAGTCGCTGCGCGCAGGAACCGAGAAGGAAATCCGCAAGATCATACTCACGGCGTCCGGCGGGCCCTTCCGCACGTGGCCCCGGTCGAAAATTGAAAACGCCACGGTCGCCGAGGCCCTGGCCCACCCCAACTGGAAAATGGGTCCGAAAATCACGATTGATTCAGCCACCATGATGAACAAAGCGCTGGAGATCATCGAAGCCCACTGGCTTTTCAACCTCCCCGCGGAGCGGGTCGAAGTCGTGATTCACCCGCAAAGCATTGTCCACTCAATGATTGAGTTCGTGGATGGGTCCATCATCGCGCAGCTCGGCACGCCCGACATGCGCACGCCCATCCAATATGCGTTGACCCATCCAAATCGTCTCCAGGGCTGCAGTACCTGCCTCGATTGGTCGAAAATCCGAGAGATGACCTTCGAACAGCCTGACGAACGTTTTCCAGCCCTACAATTGGGCTACGAAGTCATCCGCCTCGGCGGGACCTCCGGCGCGGTCGTCAATGCGGCCAACGAAGTGGCCAACGAAATGTTCCGTGCGGGGAACATTCGGTTCGGCGAGATCGTACAGAGGGTCGAAGCCGTGCTCTCCCGGCACAAGCAGTCCGGGTTTCTGCGGGATCCCTCGCTGGACGAACTGCTCGCCGCCGACGGCTGGGCGCGTAAAGAGGCCCGCCACCTCTGATTCACCTTCCTTCGGGGGGAACACCATGAAAGGGCCAGGAATGCACAGCCTGTCGTCGCGACTCGCCAAGGGGCTGAAGCGCTCGCGCTTCGCGCTTTTTTCGATACTCACCCCCCTTCTCGCCTTCTCCTTTTTCGACGCGGTCGACTCGGTGAAGCGCTTCGCCTTCATCGTCCTGGGCTTCTCGCTGATCATTTTCCTGCACGAGCTGGGGCACTTCCTGGTGGCCCGGGCCTGCTCGGTCAAGTGTCTGGCCTTCTCCATCGGGATCGGCCCGCGGATGCTCGGGTGGCGCAAGGGCACGCGGATGACCTTCGGCAAGGACCCCTACGAGCCCGACACCAAGGACCCCGCCGCCAAGGTGGCCCAGGAGGCTGAAGGGACCGCCGCCCTGGCCGACCTGCCGCAATCCGCGTCTGCCCCGCGCCATGCAGCTGGCGTCGGCGATTGCGATTACCGCGTCTCCTGGCTGCCCCTGGGCGGTTATGTCCGCATGCTCGGACAGGATGACATGGACCCCACCAAGGTCTCGGCCGACCCGCGGGCGTTCAACATGCGCCCGATCTGGCAGCGCATGTGCATCGTCTCCGCCGGCGTCATCATGAACATCATTTTCGCGGCGGTCACGTTCTCCATCATCTTCTCCCACTCCATCGGCGTGAACTTCCCCCCGGCGCGCATCGGCGCTGTGGCCTACGACTCCCCGGCCTACAAGGCCGGCTTGAAGATGGGCGACGAGATCACCGCCATCGATGGCAAACGTGACCTGGGCTTCGTCGAGTTCACCGACGTGCAGATCGCCTGCGCCCTTTCCAGCGGCACCGAGCCCATCAACTTCACCTGGAATCGCCCCACTGCCGACGGCGGCGTCACGTCGATGTCCGCCGGCATGACCCCGATTCGCCCCGCCGACGGCGGCTTCCTGATGATCGGCGTCACCCCGATGCCCAGCCTCAACATCGCCAACTCCAAAGAGCTGCTGCAGGACTACGTCGACCAGCGCAAGAAGCCCCTTTCGGAGGGCGGCTTCAACCTCCCGGCAGAAGCGGCGGAACTTGCGAAGCTGCGGATGCATGACCGCATCGTCACCCTGGATGGGCAACCTGTCGCCGACTATGCCGACTTCTATCACCGGCTGCAGACGCTGGGCAACAAGCCGATGACCATCACCGTGCACAACGCCGATCCGAGCATCGCGGACCGCACGCTGACCATCCTGCCTCATTTTGAATTGACGCCCGGCGTGGTGCCGGGGGGTGAGTCGTTTCCGACGGTCGCCGGCATGCGTCCGCGCCTGATCGCCCAGGCCGTGGTGCCCGGCTCCGGTGCCGCGGCGGCGGGGATGAAGGCCGGAGACGTCATCACCCTCATGGGCGACCGCACCGACCCCTCCTACCACGACGTCTTCCAGATCGCCGGCGACGCCAAGGATCGCCCCGACCTGCCCGTGCGCGTCCTGCGCAATGGCGAGACGAAGCTGTTGTCGGTGAAGGTGTCAAAGGAAGGCAAGATCGGCATCGCGCCGCATGAGGATCTGGAATCCAGCGCGGTGGTGGTGGCCGACAGGTCCGTCGCGCCCCAGCTGTCCATCTTCGATCATGGCGACGACGTGCGGATCGCCGCGGTGGATGGGCAGGCCGTGAAGTCCTGGATCGATGTGTACGGCCTTCTGAAGGCCAAGGCCGCGGGCGACAAGGTGAACCTGACGTTCAGCACCGGGGCTGCCAGTGCCTCCGCCAGCGCCCCTGCCACTGAGGCC
>CALCHA010000206.1 GCA_937901265.1 uncultured Phycisphaerales bacterium | reverse complement strand
TTCAGAGCCGCGACCGTGAGGGAGCGACAATTGTGCCCTCGCCACCCGCTCGGTCGCTCCCTCACGGTCGCGGCTCTGAAAATCACAACTGTCCCCGTTTCGCATTTGGGTTTTCAACCATGCCCTACGACGACCTGCAGTCCCTCCTCGCCGCCCTCGAACAGAAGGGCCACCTTCACCGCGTCAAAACCCCCGTCGATCCGCTTCTGGAAATCGCCGAAATCACCGACCGCATCTCCAAAGCCGGCACCCCGCTTTCAGAAGTCAGAATTCAGAATTCAGAATTCAAAAACAAAGCCCTCCTCTTCGAACAAGTCGTCGGCTCAAACATCCCTCTCGCCATCAACACCTTCGGCAGCTACGACCGCCTCCAGCTCGCCCTGGGCTGCGACTCCTTCGACGACCTCGCCGAAAAAATCGCCGACCTCACCCGCCCCGAAGTCCCCGCAGGCTTTTTCAACAAAATCAAAAAGGGCTTCGACCTCCTCAAGCTCGGCTCTTACATACCGAAGGTCCGCAGCTCCGGCAAAGGCGCCCTCTGCCAGGAAGTCGTCCACACCGACGATGCCGACCTCACCACACTCCCCATCATCCAATGCTGGCCTGACGACGGCGGCAAATACATCACCTTCGGCCAGATCATCACCAAGCACCCCGAAACCAACGCCCGCAACATCGGCATGTATCGCGTCCAACTCTTCGGACCCAAAACCACCGCCATGCACTGGCACCCCCACCACGATGGCGCACGCCACTTCCGCGCCTGGGCGAAACTCGGCAAACCCTGCCCCCTCGCCATCACCCTCGGCGGCGAATCCGCACTCCCCTACGCTGCCACCGCCCCCCTCCCCCCCGGCATCGACGAACACATCTTCGCCGGCTTCCTCATGGGCCGGGGGCTCGACCTCGTCCCCTGCAAAACCGTGCCGCTTGAAGTCTCCGCCAACGCCGAAATCGTGATCGAAGGCTTCGTCGATCCTAAACAAACTATCCTCGAAGGCCCCTTCGGCGATCATACCGGCTTCTATAGTTTGGCCGGGCAGTTCCCCGTCTTCACAGTCACCGCCATCACCCACCGCAAAAATCCCATCTACCCCACCACCATCGTCGGCAAACCGCCGCAGGAAGACTATTACCTGGGCAAAGCCACCGAACGACTCTTCCTGCCCCTGCTCAAAATTCTCATCCCCGACATCCTCGACTACGACCTCCCAATGTTCGGCGTCTTCCACAATTGCGTCTTCGTCAAAATCAAAAAAGAATACCCCTACCACGCCCGCAAAGTCATGTCCGCCATCTGGGGCGCCGGCCAAATGGCGTGGACGAAAATCATCGTCGTCGTCGATGAGCACGTCGATGTGCACAACCAGGACGACGTCCTCTTCCACCTCGCCGCCAACGTCGACCCCAAGCGTGATATTCAACTCATCGACGGCCCCCTCGACATCCTCGACCACGCCGCCCCTTACGAAGGCGCGGGAAGCAAAATGGGCATCGACGCCACCAAAAAAATCCCCGGCGAAGGCACCGTCCGCGACTGGCCCCCAGAAATTCAAATGAACGACGCCACCATCGCCAAAGTCACCCAGCGCTGGAAAGACTACGGCTTCTAAAAAACCTGTCCGGAGTTCACGCTTCAGCGTGCCGTCGCCCCCGTCCCTCCTCACCCCGCACCGTGCGATACTCCCCCCACGACCACATATCGGCCAAGGCAGAGAGCGTGATGAGAGCTTCCGCCGCCCCGATACCATTGACGAGGGCGAGAACTTTCATCTGCCGCATGGCGAGGCTCGATAACGGACCAGCATTCAACGGCCGGCCGGGCACCGAGCCGCGTTCAAATCACAAGGACCGTTCCGCCCGGCCGGTCCGTTGCAGTGCGGGGTTATCTGCCCGGACTCCGGAGCGCTGACAAGTCGATTTCGGGTGCTCCCCGTTCCCGGAGGAACTCTTTACACGCAGCATAGAGTTCATTGTCTTCGATTAGATGCGCGATCCAACCCCCGTCAGGCGAACGATGTAAAATTCCGCCGCCTTTGGCCAACACCAGCGAATCCAGCGACACGCCATCAAAGGTGAGCACGTCGATGATGTCTTTTGTCGAACCGGGCATGGCGAGGGCAGATAACGGATAGTGCTCTGTGGCGAGTCACGCGACGCGCCAGGGGACATTATACCACAGGAACCATTGGACGCGACGCGGACTCGTCCACAGCAGCACATGGTTATCCCGCATCCGGATGGCCGCTAGATCCACGGCCCCCACGTCTCGGGGCACTCGCATTCCTCGACTGCAAGATCCGTGCGCGATACGCGAAAGAAGCGATCTGGCGCGGGATGCACCCATGGATCCGCGAGATCGACATATTCGGCAGCAATAACGACAGCATCGGGATGGCGCTCGATTATTCTGGTCCACCGGAGGCGATCCTTGGCGTATTGGCGTCGGAAGGCCGCGGCGGCTGTACGGCGAGCGGCATGCTCGAAAAGCATCCTGCGAATGTATGTGCCGGGAATGCGCATGCGGGATAACGTAATGCCGATCAGTGGCCGAGCCGGCACCGTACCGGCTCTCGAACCACGAGAAGCTTACCCGCCGGCTCGGTCCACTGCATCGGCGGGTTATTCGGCACGTTCCGCGCGGATTTCGCTGAAGTCTCCGAACTCCGTGCCGCGAAGGTTTTCTTCGATCACTTTTTTCGCCAGTTCGGGATCGACCACGAACCAGGCAGCTTCCATCGTGCCCGACCCACTGCTGCCGCCGTCGACATGCCCCAAGCCCGTCCAGCCGAGTAATCCGTTCAATCGATCTTGAAGGGTGTGCCGCTTCTCCAGATCCTTGGGAGTGCCGAAACCGTCAATGCGGTACACAACTTCGAGTATCCACTCGTCGGTCGGTTCGATTTCTGCGTATCCCTCTGCACGCCAAGGGTCGAGGAACTTCGCGATGTT
>CALCHA010000205.1 GCA_937901265.1 uncultured Phycisphaerales bacterium | reverse complement strand
CTCGACCAGTTCAATGCGCGGCACCGCGCGACCAACTTCACCCTCGCGGAACTGCCCGAAGTGATTGCCTTCCTCCACGGGCACAACGTCAAAGGCTTTCTCACCTTCAACACGCTGGTTTTTTCTGACGAGCTGCCCGACGCCCAGAGCTACCTCACCGCCATCGCGGCCGCGGGCGTCGACGCGATCATCGTTCAGGATCTGGGCATTGCGCAACTCGCCCATGCGCTCGCCCCTTCGCTGGCCATTCATGGCTCGACGCAGATGACCCTTACGGAGCCGGGCGGCATTGCGTTCGTGCGTCGTCTGGGCGTGCAACGCGTGGTGGTGGCGCGGGAGCTCTCGCTGGCCGACATCGCACAAATCACCGCCACCATCGACATGCCCCTGGAAGTGTTCGTCCACGGCGCCCTCTGCGTCGCCTACTCCGGGCAGTGCCTCACCTCTGAATCCCTGGGCGGACGCTCCGCGAACCGCGGGCAGTGCGCTCAGGCCTGCCGCCTCCCCTACCAGCTCATCGTCGACGGAGAGGTCAAAGATCTCGGCGACAAGTCCTACCTGCTGTCTCCCTCCGACCTGGCGGCTTATGACCTGATCGGTGAACTCACCAAAGCCGGCGTCGCCAGTTTCAAAATCGAGGGCCGCCTCAAGAGCGCCCACTACGTCGCCGCCACCTGCCAGAGCTACCGCGCCGCCATCGACGCCGCGGCTGCCAGCAAGCCCTTCGCGGCCACCGCTGAACAAAAACATGATCTGGAACAAACCTTTTCCCGCGGTTTCACCCCCGGCTTCCTCAACGGCGTCAACCACCAGACGCTCGTCGAAGCGCGCTCCCCCAAATCTCGTGGCACGAAAATCGGCACCGTCGCGTCCCTCACCCCACGCAGCGTCATCCTCCAACCCGTCACCGACCACTCGCCCCTGTCGACGCTCCTCAAGCCCGGCGACGGCGTGGTCTTCGATGAGGGCCATCCCGACCAGGACGAACAGGGCGGCCGCCTTTATGGCGTTCGCATGCTTCCGCAGAACCGCCTCGAGCTTTCCTTCCGCGAAGGGGATCTCAACTTTGCCGCGATCAGCCCCGGCGCCCTGATCTGGAAAACCGATGACCCCGCGCTCAAGCGCCGCCTCGAGCATTCCTATTCACGCGATGAAATCGTGCATCGCACGCCGATCGCGTTCACGCTGCGCGCTTATGTCGGCGAGCAGCTCACCCTCACCGCCGCCGCCCAGGGTCGCACCGCCACGGCCGCCTGGACGGAAAAGCCGCTGGAGCGGGCCACCAAGCACCCGCTCTCCGAAGCTGCCGCCCGCGAGCAACTTTCGCGATTGGGCGACACCCCGTTCGAGCTTTTGACGCTCACCCTCGATAGCGACCATCAGGCGATGGTGCCCAAGTCGGTCCTGAACGACCTCCGTCGGCAGGTGACACAAAGCCTCATCGCCCAGCGCGCCCGCGTCCATGGCGTCGCCAATCCCGACGCCCTTGAAAGCCTGCGCCGCGACGTCCCCACGAGCCCTGCGCCGGCGGCAGCGGGCCATCATCTGCATCTCCTCGCGCGCTCTCTTCCGCAAATCGAGGCCCTGCTGGCGGCCAACCTTTCTCTCGCCTCCCTCACCGCCGACTTCGAAGATGTGCGGCTCTATCCGCAGGCCATCGCCCGTTGCCGCGCCGCCGGGATCCCCATCACGCTGGCCACGTTGCGGATCGTCAAGCCCGGCGAGCAGGGATTCCTCAAGCAGATTTCCGATTGCAACCCCGACGCCCTCCTCGTGCGCCACCTCGGCGCCCTCGACTACTACCGCACCCACGCCGCACATCTCCCGCTCGTGGGCGACTACTCCCTCAACATCGCCAACGAACTCACCGCGGCCCTTTTCGCCCGGCAGGGCCTCCTTCGCATGGTCCCCTCGTATGACCTCAACTGGACGCAACTGGCCGCCCTGCTTGCCCGCTTTGATTCGACCCGTTTTGAAGTCGTGATCCATCAGCACATGCCCATGTTTCACATGGAGCACTGCGTTTTCGCCCACACCCTTTCCAACGGGGCGGACTACCGAACGTGCGGGCGCCCGTGCGAAAAGCACAAGGTTGAACTCTCTGATCGCGTGGGCGAACCGCACCCACTCCTTGCCGACGTCGCCTGCCGCAACACGGTGTTCAATGCCCAGGCGCAATCCGCGGCCGAGTATCTTCCGCAGATGAAGGCGCTGGGGCTGCGCCATTTCCGCCTGGAACTGCTCCGCGAATCCCCGGAAGAATCCGTGACGATTGCGACCCACTACCTCGCCGCCCTGGCCGGGCATGAGTCCGCCAGCAAGACGCTCCACTCGCTGCGCGTGCTCAACCAGCTTGGGGTGACCAAGGGCACGCTGGCGCGGGATTAGCGGCAGGCGTGCAAAGGTTTAGCCGGTGGGCTTGCCCGCGGTTGCGACGGCACATCGCGGACGCAGCCCCGGGCAAGCCCGGCGGCTAATTTCGGCGATGCACCCGCGCCATGCGCTCTAGCGCCTCGGTCAATATCCGCCGCGATGTCGCGAAATTCAGCCGCACGAATCCCTCAAACCCGCGTCCGAACATGGCTCCCTCATTGAGCATCACGCGTCCCTCTTCGAGCAGGACCTTTTGCGCCCGCCCCGCCGCTTCCCCCATCACGCCGCGATAATCGAGCCACGCCAGATAGGTCGCCTCGACATGGCCCATCCGCACCCCGGGCAACCGCTCGGCCACAAACGCCTCCACGACATCCCGATTTTCCCGCAGGTAGGCCAGCACCTCGCGCCGCCACAGGCCATCATCCTTGAGCGCCGCGCGCCACATCGCCACGCTCATGGCCCCCGGATGCCCGGCCACCCACGTGCTCTTTTTCATCACCCGCGCCACCAGCGACGCATCGTGGCTGAACATGGCCCCGATGCCCAGCCCCGCGGTGTTGTACATCTTGCATGGCCCGGTCAACGTCAGGGTGCGCCCGCGCACCGGCTCCGGCGCCACATTGGCAAACGCCGTAAATTTTCCCTCCAGCGTCAAATCCGCATGCAGTTCATCCGACACCACCCACAGCGCGTGCCGCTCCGCAAACGCCGCCAGCCGTCGCAGTTCTTCCACCCCCCACACCCGCCCCGTCGGGTTGTGCGGATGACACAACAGCAGCACCTTCGCCGCCTTGCCCTCCACAACCGCCGCACGCTCCAGCCCCTCCCAATCGATTTCCCACCGCCCGCCAATCTCCGCCAGCGGCACCTCGCGCAGGTCCCGGCCCTGGTCCCGCACC
>CALCHA010000204.1 GCA_937901265.1 uncultured Phycisphaerales bacterium | reverse complement strand
CCACCGAGGGGGCGAGACTCTCCAAAAATTATTATGCGGCGGAGTTTCTGCTGCTCCTGCGCTTGACTCGCGCCGGACCCTGGACCGTCGAACAGTGGCGCGAGGCCTTCGCCGCGGCCAAGCTGCCCCTCTCCGCGGAAGTCGGCCTCAACGTCGACGGCGTGACCCTGTTCATCTCCCGGCCAGCAGGACGCAGCCGCTGAATCCGCTCCACCCTTTTGACGCAAGGGGGGGCGAAGCATCTAATAACCCGACTGATTTGTCTGGAGAATTGCATGGGTGAACTGCGGGACCTGATTCGGGACATTCCCGATTTTCCGAAAAAGGGAATCCTCTTCAAGGACATCACGCCGCTGCTCGCCAGTCCGGCCGGCCTTGCGATGGCCGTCGAGATTCTGGTCAATCCCTTCCGCGGGCAGGGCATTCAGGCGGTGATCGGCGCTGAATCACGAGGATTCATCTTCGGCACGGCCATGGCGCAGTCACTCTCCTGCGGGTTCGTCCCCATTCGCAAGCCCGGCAAACTTCCAGCCGCGAAGATCGCGCTGACCTATGACCTTGAATATGGCCAGGACACGCTGGAGATTCACAAGGACGCCATTCGGCGAGGTGAAAGGTGCCTCGTCGTGGACGATCTCCTCGCGACCGGTGGCACGATGAAGGCCTGCTGCGACCTCGTGGAGACCCTCGGCGGGCAAATCGAGGGGATCGCCGTGCTCATCGAGCTGACCTGCCTCAAGGGCAGGGCCAAGTTCGACAAGTACCGCCTGCACTCCGCGATCACCTACGACGATTGACCCCCCCTTACGGCTTGCCAGCCGGAAGAGGATTGCCGTCTTTCGTCGCGGTATCGGCGTTCATCTTCAGGCCCGTGATCTTCAGGGTGTAGGCGTATTTGCTTGGAGCCTTGTCCGGCAGCGTCACCGTGAGGCCCTCGGCCGTCTGATCGAAGCGGAGATCGCCTGCCGCGCCCAACATCGTCACCGTACCGACCTTGCCCTCGACTTTGCCCGCCGCCAGCGACTGGAACTTCG
Organism: uncultured Phycisphaerales bacterium; assembly: GCA_937901265.1. Classification (GTDB taxonomy): domain Bacteria; phylum Planctomycetota; class Phycisphaerae; order WQYP01; family WQYP01; genus CALCHA01. The sequence goes on along the minus strand of CALCHA010000204.1, from coordinate 4,625 downwards.
CCGTCGCCCCGGGCCAGTTGCCCACGATGATCGCGTAAAGGTTCTCGCCCTTGACCGTGTAACGCACATTCAGGCCGCCCCGTGGCTGGTTGTCCGAGAATTGAATCCAGTTGTGCGTGGCATAAATCGCCTCCCCATTGGTCGCCAGCCACCCGCCGACGTCCCGCAGGGTGCTCTGCTGTTCATCCGGGATCGTGCCGTCGGCTTTCGGGGAGATATTCAACAGCAGCGTCCCATTCTTACTGACCGTGTCGACCAGCGCCGAGATGATGCTCCCCGGTGCGGACACTTTCATATCGCTGGTGTAGCCCCACGTGGAGCCGATGGGTTGATCGACCTGCCACGCACCCGTACGAATGCCTGCGGGAGAGCGGGCGCCGATTTTCTCGAAGTCGATGATCGAGCCGATCGTCTGCGTGTTGGTGCCCGATGGAGCGTACGCCGCCTTTTTCGTGGAGATTGAAACCTCCTTGCCCCATTCCGACGCCCGGTTGTAGTAGTATGCCGCGATCCAGAGCTTGAGAGGATCGAGGTAGCGCATGTCGACACCATTGTCGAACCACAGCATGTCGGGCTGGTATTTGTCCACCAGTTCCACGTTCCGCGCGATCCAGTTGATCAGAAATTTCTCGCAGGCCTCGTCGCTCCGATCCGCCACGTGGTACCAGTCCGCCCACTTCGGATCGTAAAGATCCACGCCCTTGGCCTTCAACTCCGCGGCAAGTTGTGGGGTGGGATTGACGAACTGGAACGCCTCGATGCCATGGTTGGAAACGCCAAACTTCAGCCCCTGCTTGCGCACGGCAACCGACAGATCGCCAATCAGATCGCGGTGCGGGCCCATGTTTTTGGCGTTAATCGGGTTGGCCTGGCTGTCCCAAAGGGAAAAGTTGTCATGGTGCTGCGCGGTGGGAATCACGAACTTCGCGCCGGACTCTTTGAACAGCAGGGCCCACGCATCCGGATCCCACTTGGCCGCCGTGAACAGCGGAATAAAATCCTTGTAGCCAAAGACCTCCGGAGCGCCGAAGTGCTCGCTGTGCCAGCCCAGTTCCGCATTGGAATACATGTGCTTTTCGTACCACTCGTTGTGATGCGCGGGCACGGAGTAGAGGCCCCAATGCATGAAGATGCCGAACTTGGCTTCAGTGAACCACTGTGGCACGTGGTAGTTGGCCTTGAGCGAGTCCCAGGTGGGCTGAAACGGACCCGGAGGAATTTTCTCCGGCAGAGCCGCGACGGCGGCCTCGACGACCTTCAATGTGGTCTCCGGGGCCATGTCAAACCCCTTGGTCTCATTGCCGGTGTCGGCGATCTGCACCTTGCGCGCGGCGGCGACGGCCGCGGCATCTTCCGCCTGCTGGGCGCGGGCCACCGGGCTGACAAGAGCAACTGCCAGAAGCGCGGCAATCGAACGATGGGTCATGATCAATCCTCGAGAATTCCTCGGCAACAGAAACGCCAGTGTCGCGTTCGCCGGAGGCTGAGGGAATGGCAAGCGTTGACCAAGCCCTGCCATTTCTTGACCTTCCCCCCCCGGGCCAATCCCTTGTCCCGGCCGGTGGCCGGCGCTGCCGCCCCCGAACCACGCCTCACTCGTCCGTGACGCACCCTTCGCTCGCGCTCTTCACGTTCTTGATGTACTTGTACAGCGTGCCCCGGCTCACCTTGTACGCCGGCTTCTTCCATGCCCCGCGCCGCGTGCTCAGCTCCGCATCGGAGACCTGCATGTCGATCGTGTTCTTCTCCGCGTCGATCCGCACCTTATCCCCCGTCTTCACCAACGCGAGATTCCCGCCTTCAATGGCTTCCGGTGTTACATGCCCGATGATGAAGCCATGCGACCCGCCGGAAAAACGCCCGTCGGTGATCAAAGCCACGTCGTTGAGCAGCCCGAAGCCCGCCAGCGCCGACGTCGGCGTCAGCATCTCCGGCATCCCCGGCCCGCCCTTGGGCCCTTCGTAACGAATGATGATCACGTCCCCCTTGGCGATCTGCTTCTGCTCCAGACCATGCAGCATGTCCTCTTCCGAATCGAACACTTTCGCCGGCCCTTCGAAGTGCGTCCCCTCCTTGCCCGTGATCTTCGCCACCGCCCCTTCCCTGGCCAGGTTGCCCCGGAGAATGCGGATATGCCCATCCCTTTTGATCGGATTGTCGAGGCTGTGCACGATCTTCTGGCCGGGCGAAAGCGACGGCAGATCCTTCACGTTCTCGGCCAGCGTCTTGCCCGTGATGGTCTTCTGCGACCCGTCAATGATGCCCTTTTCGATCAGCCACTTGATCACCGCAGGCACCCCGCCGACCGCGTGCAGGTCCTCCATCACATATTTTCCCGACGGGCGAAAGTCCGACAGCAGTGGCGTCGTGTCGGAAACTTGCTGCCAGTCGTCGATGGTCACATCAATGTCGAACGCCCGTGCCATTGCGATCGAATGCAGCACGGCGTTGGTTGATCCCCCGAGCACGATCGTCAGCCGCATCGCGTTGATAAACGATTGCTTTGTCACAATGTCGCGCGGCTTGAGGTCCAGCTCCAGCATCTTCTTGATCGCCCCGGCTGCCTGCGCGCACTCCTCAATTTTCTCCTGCGTGTCCGCCGGAATGCTCGAATCGTACGGCAGCGTGAGCCCCATGCACTCGATGAACGACGCCATCGTGTTCGCCGTGTACATCCCCCCGCACGCGCCCTGACCGGGACAGGATTTGGCCACGATCTGCTTGCGCTCATCCTCCGTGATTTTCCCCGCCAGAGATTGCCCATACGACTGGAAAGCCGAAACCACGTCCAATTTCTCTTCGTGCCCCTGGATTTTCGCGCACCCCGCGCGGATCGTCCCGCCATAAATCATCAGCGATGGCCGGTTGAGACGCCCCATCGCCATCACGGTAGCGGGCATGTTCTTGTCGCAGCCGGGGATCGCCACCAGCGCGTCGTACCACTGCGCCGCCATGATCGTTTCGATCGAGTCGGCAATCAGATCCCGCGATTGCAGCGAGAACGACATCCCGTCCGTGCCCATCGAGATCCCGTCAGACACCCCAATCGTGTTGAACCGCATCCCCACCAGCCCAATCTTCTCAGCCGCCTCTTTGACGTGCGTGCCAAAGCCCGCGAGGTGCATGTTGCACGGGTTGCCGTCATACCACACGGCCCCAATACCGATCTGCGGCTTCTTGAGATCCTCCAGCGAAAGCCCCGTGGCGATCAACATCGCCTGCGAGGCCCCCTGCGACGCGGGCAGCGTGATGCGCGAGGAAAATTTGTTCAGTTGTTGGGCGGGCGGGGTGGCCTGGGATTTCGCGGTCGTGGTCATGACGGATCTGCTTCTCAACCGAGGGAACGGGCGCCGGTCGAAACGACAGATTCCGATCTCCAGCGCTGATCCATGAGTTTCTGGCTGAGAGGGGTCAAAGTCAATGGCCCAGCAGGTTGTGCCACTCGTGGTAGATCTGCTCGAAGACCGAGGCGTGCTCCACGCGGAACCACGTAAAGGGCTGCCCGGCGTAGCCGATGAACGGTCGCACGATCCAGCCAAGCGTCAGCCCCGTGCACGCGAAAGCCAGTGTCCACAGCCCCCACAGAACGAGGAATCGCGACGTCCCGGGCGCGTAATGACCACCGTGGCGCGACCGCATCCGCAGCTCCCCCAGAAGATGCAACGCGGCCGCGGCCCCAGCAAGGGCGAAGAGACCGTAGCTCGAGAGCACACACAGCGCATAATTGTGAAACAGGCCAATCACCAGCGCGACGGGGCTGAGCACCAGCAGGAACCACGACATCAACAGCATCACACGCAGCCACAGCCGCCACAACGGGTGCGCAGCGATGCGCGTGCGCAGAACCATATTCAACAGCAACGCGATCCAATACCCGACCAAAAGCGTGGCCAGCAGCACCACCGGCACCTTGACCATCGCGGCGAACGTCTGCCCTCCCAGCACCTGCCCCGGATGCCGCGGAAGAAACATCGCATAGCTGCTCAGCGCCAGCCCAAACCACCCGCCCAGCAGCGCGATTACCCCCATCTGGCTCACTGAAGACAGGTTGGCAATGCGCAGCAGCGCCCTCGCGGCCGCCATCCGTCGCTGGTCTCGCACGTCAGCCATGGGAAGCTCCCGTCACTGGGCCACCCAGCAGATGACATACACATTCCGTGGCTTTTCCGGCAGGGCGATCACCAGAGGCCATCGCCCCATCGGGCGGGCATTCCGGGCGAACGAAAGATGATCGACCACCACGTCCATGCCGTCCGTGAGAACGCTGAAGTGCCCCGTCTCCCAATTCACATACACCCCGCGCACGAGAAACAACTTTTCCCCCGGCCCGGCGAGCGGCTGGTCCACAAATTTGGCGACCTGCTCCGGGGTCAGTTGCACAACCGGCGAACGATCCAGCAGCGCCGCGGCCTCCAGCCGCGCGCCAGCCTTCACGTCGCTCCACACCACCGGCGTGCCCGCACGCTTCTCCACATCGCTCCCCGCAGGGGGCGGGTTGTACCAAGGATCCTGATGCGTCCAGGCCGCCTGCTGTACAGCGCAGCCAGCCAGGCACAAACTCGTCAGCAGGGCAGCGGCGATCGTTCGCACGGTCATCCTTTCCAGTCAAGCCGCCGGCACCGGGC
>CALCHA010000203.1 GCA_937901265.1 uncultured Phycisphaerales bacterium | reverse complement strand
CCTGGAATCCTGGGTCAAGCAGATTCGCGAAAAGGGTGCCACGGTCATCATCTGCACGCCGATGAATCGGCACACCTTCACGAATGGCAAGGTGACCGACAGCCTCGCTCCCTATCCCGACAAGGTCCGCGCGGTGGCCCAACTCGATAAGGTCCCGCTGGTCGACCTCAACAAGATGAGCGCGACCCTTTATGAGGCGCTCGGGGAGGTGGGTTCCAACCAGCTCTTCGAGCACCAAACCCCCGAAGGCAAGCACGACGGCACGCACCACAGCCCCATGGGTGCGTACGAGCTCGCCCGCTGCGTCACCGAAGGCATTCGCCAGAGCTGCCCCGAGCTCGCCAAACACATCAAGGAGGAGGTCAAGCCCTTTGACCCCGCCCATCCTGACTTCCAGTCGGAATCGGAGTTCAAGGTCCCGCCCAGCACCGTCAAATTGACCATGACGCCACTGGGAAGCTGATAGAAGAGCAGAGCCGCGCCCGTAAGGAAGCGACCGATTCGCCCCTGGCCCCGGCTAGACTATTCGCAGTTCGCCACCGTCTGGCACAAGCGAGACGGGCCGTGGCCAGCGCGTTAGAATCCGCCTCGTTGTAAACCTGCCCTGGCGGAGCCCGCGATGAAGGAATATCTCGACCTGGTCCGCCTCGTCCTCGAAAAGGGCGTCCGCAAGCCCTCACGCACCGGCGTCGACACGCTCTCCTATTTCGGAGCGTTCTACAAGGTTGACCTCGCGGCGGGCTTTCCGCTGCTGACCAGCAAGAGGGTCAACTTCAACGCCTGTCTGCATGAGCTGCTGTGGTATCTCTCGGGCGACGACCACATTCGCAACCTGCGCAAGGTCACGAAAATCTGGGACGCCTGGGCCGACGAAAAGGGCGACCTGGAAACCGCGTATGGCCGTTACTGGCGGCGCTTCCCCCATCCGGTGCAGAAGTCCCACGCCCCGCTCGCCCCCGGTGAAACGGCTCCCGTCGAGGAAATCGACCAGATCCAGTACGTGATCGACGAGATCCGCCGCAATCCGTTCTCGCGCCGCCTCGTCGTCACGGCGTGGGAGCCCGGGAACGCCGAGCGCTCCAAGCTGCCGCCCTGCCATTACACCTTCGCCTTCAACGTCAGTCCCGATGAAACGGGGAGCCCGCGGCGGCTCAATTGCCACCTCACGCAGCGGTCCGGCGACATCGCCCTGGGCATTCCCTTCAACCTCGCCTGCTACGCCACGCTCACGCAGATGATCGCCCAGGAGGTGGGCCTGGGCCTCGGCCACTTCGCGCACACCATCGTCGACGCGCACATCTACGCCGCCGATTCCTCGTCCCCCATGGCGGCCTACGATCATGTCGCCGGGCTGCGCGAACAGCTGACCCGAGCCCTCCGCCCGCTCCCGCGTCTGCACATTGCACGCAAGCCTTTCGCCCAGCTGGCGTTTGAAGATTTCCGGGTGGAAGGGTATGACCCGCATCCATCGATTGCCTTCAAAGTTGCGGTGTAGTCAACATGCTCATTTCCATCATCGTCGCCATGACCCCCGACCGCCTGATCGGTGCCGCCGGACGCCTGCCGTGGTATCTGCCCGAGGACCTCAAGCGGTTCCGCCGCCTGACGATGGGCCACGCGATCATCATGGGGCGCAAAACGTTCAGCTCCATCGGCCGCGCCCTTCCCGGCCGCCGCAACCTCGTCGTCAGCCGCAATCTCAACCCCCCTAAAACGGAAAACGTCGAGTGGTTCCACTCCCTCGACGGCGCCCTCGACGCCGCCAGCGCGGGCAATGAAACGGAATGCTTCATCGCGGGCGGCACTGAAATCTATGCCGAGGCGTTCAAAAAGGCCCACCGCCTGTACGTCACCTACGTCCAACGCGACTTTCCCTTTCAGGGCGACACCTTCTTTCCTCCCTGGGACCAGACCGAATGGTGCCTGGTCAGCCACGAACTCGTTAAAGACCTCGAGTTCGTCATTTACGACCGCGCCGAGCCGGCTTCCAGAAGATCGTAACGCCGTGCCATCCCTCGGTGTCTCCTTCCTGACCTGTTCAAGGCCGAGTCCCTATGCCCATTGTGCAGGTCTCCGACCTCGCCAAATCCTTCCAGGTCTCGGCCAGCCAGCCCGGCTTCGCCAACGCCCTCAAGCATTTCTTCCGGCGCACCTACCGCAGCGTCGACGCCGTCAAACCCCTCTCCTTCTCCATCGAGCCGGGCGAAGTCGTCGGCTTCCTCGGCCCCAACGGTGCTGGCAAGACAACGACCCTCAAAATGCTCACCGGTCTCATCCACCCGTCCGCGGGCACGCTTTCCGTCGCCGGGCACATCCCGTTTCAACGCCACAACGCCTTCCTCCGGCGCATCACCATGGTCATGGGCAACAAGCAACAGCTTCTCTGGGATCTACCCGCAAACGAATCGTTTGCCATCAACGGCGCTATTTACGACATCCCCGAGTCTGAACTCCAATCGCGCATTGCGGAACTCTCGGAACTCCTCAACCTCACCAAGGAACTGTCCCAGCCCGTCCGCAAGCTCTCCCTGGGCGAACGGATGAAATGCGAACTCATGGCCTCGCTCCTCCACCGCCCCGAGGTCCTCTTCCTCGACGAACCCACGCTCGGGCTCGACGTGAACGCGCAGGTCGCGGTCCGCAACTTCCTCCGCGAATATAACCGCCGCTACAACGCCACCATCCTCCTCACCAGCCATTACATGGCCGACATCACGGCCCTGTGCAAGCGGGTCCTGCTCATTCACCAGGGCCGCCTGTTCTACGATGGCCCCCTCGCGGGCATCATCGACCGCTTCGCTCCCTACCGCGAAGTGAAGCTGGACCTGACGGAGCCGGTGGACCGCGAATCGCTGGCCGCCTTCGGCGAAGTCGAATCCGCCGAAGGCCGCGCCGCGTCTCTGATCATTCGTCGCGAGCTGCTCACCGACACCGTCCAGCGCCTCCTCGCCTCCCTCCCGATCGCCGACCTTTCCATCAGTGATCCGCCCATCGAAAAAATCATCGCGGACCTCTTCACTCAGGGTACGATGAAGTAATCGCCGCTCCCCAGCGTTGTCTTGTTACGGACCAATGTGGGGGGCGGGTGCTGTCCATCCGCGGCGTTGTCGCTGCAATCAAGAAAGGGTCTCCATGCGTCCCCTGTTTGTCGTCCTGCTCCTCGCCGCCGCCACCACGACCGCATATGCCGACGGCGTGCCCTATCCCGCCGGCTCGCGCACGCAGCACTTCACCTTTCAGGGCTCCCCCGGCAGCGACGCCCCGATCATCCGCGCTCCCGCCGCCTACCATGCCGACGACGGCTACGGCTTCGTCGATTCGCCCAGCCTCCGCGGCAATGCCACCGGCGTCGCCGCGACGGACTACCTGCGTTTCGACGTCAACGTTCCGGACGGCAACTACAACGTCACGCTCCTCCTGGGCAACCCCACGAAGGCCACCGACGTCTCGGTCAAGGCCGAGGCCCACCGCGGCATGGCCACGAACATCCACACGAACCCCCGCCAGTCTCTGCCGGTGACCTTCACGGTGAACGTTCACACCAACAAGCTGCTTATCCCCATCGACACCGATGGCCGCCTGACGATTGAGATCGTCGGGCAGAACCCCTCGTTGATGAAATATGATGTCAAACCCAACGAGACCGCCGCCACCCTTTACATTGCCGGCGATTCCACCGCCTGCGACTGGGACCAGCCGCCCTGGTCCAGCTGGGGGTCGATGCTTCCGCTCATGTTTAAACCCGGGACCGTGGCGGTCGCGGACCGCGCGTCCTCGGGCCGCTCGAGCAAATCCTTCATCGACGAAAAGCGCCTCGAAGACATTCTCACGACGCTCAAAGCGGGCGATTACCTCTTCATCCAGTTCGCGCACAACGACCAGAAACCCGCCGAAAAGCTGCACACCGACGCCGCCACCACGTACAAGACCACGCTGCAGGTCTACATTAACGAAGCGAAAAAACGGGGCGCCACCCCGGTTCTCGTCACGGCGATGCCGCGGCGTAATTTCGTCAACGGCAAGCTCGAGAACAACCTCGGCGACTACCCCCAGGCCGCTCGCGAGCTCGCCGCCGCCGACCACATCGCGCTGATCGACCTCAACCAGCTTGCCGGCAAATTCTACGAATCCCTCGGCGAAGAGGGCTCCAAGGCCGCCTTCCTGCAGTATCCCGCCAACACTTTCACCAGCCACCCCGGCGCCCTCGCGGACAATACGCACTTCAACTCCTACGGCGGCTACGAACTCGCCAAGCTCATCGCCCAAGGCATCAAGACGGCCAACCTCCCGTTGGCCAGGGACCTTCTCGATGAGCTCCCCGCGCAGAACCTTGACTCCACCAAGCAACCCATCGGCCTCGACTTCAACTACCTTCTCACGGCCCAGAAAAAATAGCGTTCCTCCACCATCTGCCGCCATCCGTCCATCCGCGGCCAATTCCCGTCGTCGTCGTGGTGATCGTGGTGGGGAGGAACTTCGTGTCCTTCGTCTCTTCGTGTCTTCGTGCTGAAATCGTTGATGCTAAAAAAACTCCGCGTACTCATTTCCGCCCAGCACGCACTGATGCTCGCCTATCGCGCGGAAATCTACCTCTGGGTCATCGCCCACGTCCTGCCCTTCATCATGATGGGCATCTGGGTAAAAGCCGCCACCGATCCCGCCTCCGCCGGCCACTTCGCCATGTCGCCACGCGATTACGCCCGCTATTTCCTCTGCGTCTTCGTCGTGAGGCAGTTCACCGCTGTCTGGATGATTTACGAGTTTGAATGGCACATTCTCGAAGGCCGCCTCGCCTACCTGCTCCTGCGTCCGATCAATCCTCTCTGGCACTACATCTCCGCCCACCTGGGCGAACAGCTCGCACGCCTTCCGTTCTTCGCTCTGGTCACGCTGCTTTTTTTCATCCTCTATCCGGGCGCCCGCTGGATCCCTTCTCCCGCGTCACTGCTCCTGGGCATCTCCGCCATCTACGCCGCCTTCGCGCTCCGCTTTGCGCTCCAGTATTGCCTCGCGATGCTCTGCTTCTGGTTCGAACGCGCCAGCTCGATTGAGCAGCTCTCCTTCCTCCCCTACATTTTTCTTTCCGGCCTCGCGGTTCCCCTCGACGACTTCCCCCAGCGCGCCCGTGATCTGGTCAATCTGACCCCGTTTCCTTACATGATCGGCTTCCCTGCCGAGATTCTGATGGGCAAGCTCACCGCCACCGACCCGCGTCTGCTGCAGGGGTTCGCCGTCATCGCGGCGTGGTTCCTCGGCTTTTCGTTCCTCGGGGCCATCCTGTGGCGCCGCGGCCTCCGCCAATTCTCCGCGCAGGGGGCCTGACCATGCACCTCCTGCGCATCCTCCGCCGCTTCTGGACGGCCTCGCTCTCTTCCGAAATGGAGTATCGCGCCAACTTCATTACCTCCACCCTCTACGCCCTGGGCCAACTCGCGGGAACCCTCTTCACCATCGACATCCTCTACGACAAGGGCTATCAGTTCGCGGGCTGGTCGCACGATCAAACCTATCTCGTCGTTGCCCTCTTCACGCTGATGGACGGCCTCACCACCTCCGCGCTTTCTCCCAACCTCTCGCGGATCGTCCAGCACGTGCAGCGCGGGACGCTGGATTTCCTGCTTCTCAAACCGGTCGACGCCCAGTTTCAGGTCTCCACC
>CALCHA010000202.1 GCA_937901265.1 uncultured Phycisphaerales bacterium | reverse complement strand
CCGCCCTCCAGCAGATCGCCGCCGCCAAATCCCGCAACACCACCGGCGGGAACCTGCGGATCACGGGCTGACCGCTCCACGACCCTGCCCGCGCAGAAGTTTGGGCATCCTGTCCCCGCCATGCCCTGTCCGTTTCGTTCGGAAATCCCTCCGGGTATGCTTCCCGTCGCTGACCAGAGGCCTCTCAACCCCGTCGGCAAGGTTCCAAGGAGTGACGTGTATGGCGCGGTATGCGATTGGGTTGGATTACGGAACAAATTCGGTGCGCGGACTGCTCGTCAATGTCGCGACCGGCGAGGAAATCGCCACCGCCATTTTCAACTACCCCCATGGACAGGCGGGGATCGTTCTTGAGCCGCGCGATCCCAACCTCGCTCGCCAGCATCCGCAGGATTACCTTGATGGGGCCCAGACCACCATCCAGCAGGTCCTGGCCGACGCGGCCAAAAAGGGGGTGCGGGCGGACGAGGTGGTGGGCATCGGCGTCGACACCACCGGCAGCACGCCGATGCCGGTGGATGCCCAGGGCCAACCGCTGGCCTTTGACGCACGCTTCGCGAATGAGCCGGCGGCACTGGCGTGGCTGTGGAAAGATCACACCTCCCACCAGGAAGCTGTGGAAATCACCGAAATTGCCGCCAAATGGCGCCCGCACTACCTGGCAAAGTGCGGTGGAAAATATTCGTCGGAGTGGTTCTGGGCCAAAATTCTCCACTGCGCACGCGTCGCCCCCGCCCTGTTCGATGCGGCCTTCACGTGGGTCGAAATCGCGGACTGGATTCCCGCAGCACTCTGCGGAACCACCGCCCCCGACCTGCTCAAACGGGGCGTCTGCGCGGCCGGGCACAAGGCTTTTTTTGCCGAGAGCTGGGGCGGTTACCCCGATGCTGAATTCCTCGCCGCCCTCGACCCGCGCCTCGTCCGCGTTGGCAAAACGCTCCCCGCCAGGGTCTTCACCGTGGCCGACCCGGCGGGGGGGTTGAGTGCCGACTGGGCCCAAAAGATGGGCCTGAAAGCGGGCACCCCGGTGGCGGTGGGGGCGTTCGATGTGCACCTGGGCGCGGTGGGTTCGGGCATTCAGCCCGGCGTGCTGGTCAAGATCATGGGAACCTCGACCTGCGACCTGATGGTCTCGCCGCTGGGGGAGCCCCTGGCGGACATCCCCGGCCTGTGCGGCATCGTGCCCGCTTCGGTGGTCCCGGGCTTTTACGGCATGGAAGCGGGTCAATCCGCCGTCGGCGACATCTTCAACTGGTTCGTCCAGGTCATCCAGCCCGGCGGCAAGGAGGCGGGCTCTCACGAGGCCCTCACCGCGGGGGCCGCGAAACTTCGCCCCGGCGAGAGCGGCCTGCTGGCCCTCGACTGGCACAACGGCAACCGCACCGTGCTCGTCGACCAGCGCCTCACCGGGACCCTCTTCGGCCTCACGCTGCACACCACGCCCGCGGAAATCTATCGGGCGCTCATCGAAGCCACCGCCTTCGGGGCTCGCGTCATCATGGAACGCTTCGAGGAATATGGCGTGCCCGCCAAACGCGTCGTCAGCGGCGGCGGCATCGCCTCAAAAAACCCCATGGCCATGCAGATCTACGCCGATGCCATGGGCCGCCCCGTGGCGATTTCTTCCAGCGCCCAGACCTGCGCCCTGGGCTCGGCCATCGCCGGGGCCGTCGTTGCCGGAGAACACAAGGATTTCGCCGCCGCCATCGATGCCATGGCCACCAAAACCGAGCGGACCTTCACCCCTGAACCAGGCGCGGCGGCGCTTTACAACCGCCTCTTCACCCTCTATCGCCGCCTGCACGACGCCTTCGGCATCGCCGGCCATGAGGAGTCGCTCAGCGACGTGATGAAGGCACTGCTCTCGATTCGTGATGAAGCGCGCAAGGCGTGACAACCGCTGCACCGCAGCAATGTGCCTCCGCGATGGAGTGGATTTTCGAAGTCTCGCCACGCTTGCAACCGGTGTGGCTTTTTAAGTGGAATGCACCATGTCTTATGCAGCGCTCAAGGAAGAAGTTTACCGCATCAATATGGCCCTGGTGGAGGCGGGCGCCGTGAAGCTCACCTGGGGCAACGCCTCCGGGGTTGATAAAAAACAGGGCGTGATGGCCATCAAACCCAGCGGCGTGCCCTACTCCCGCCTCACCGCCGACGACATCGTCGTGCTCGACATCCAGAGCGGCGCCACCGTCGAAGGGACCGCCCGCCCCAGCTCCGATACCCCCACCCACCTCCACCTCTACCGCGAGTTCCCCACGCTCGGCGGCATCGTCCATACCCACTCGGACCACGCCACCAGCTTTGCCCAGGCCCGGACCGATATCGTCTGCCTCGGCACCACCCACGCCGACCATTTCTACGGCACCATCCCCTGCACCCGTCCCATGACTGCCGCCGAAATCGAGATCGATTACGAACTGAACACCGGGAAGAACATCGTGGCCTGCTTCCGCGAGCGGGGGATCGACGCCGCGCAGGTTCCCGGCGTCCTGGTGGCCAGCCACGCGCCCTTTTCATGGGGCGTGACGCCCGCCAAGGCGCTGGAGAACGCCATCGTCCTGGAATACGTGGCCAAGATGCAGTTGCAGGCCCTCCTGCTCCGGCGCGACGTCGAACCGATTTCGCAGGCCTTGCTGGACAAGCACTTCCTCCGGAAGCATGGAGCCGGGGCCTATTATGGGCAGGTCGGGAAGTAGCGATTTTCCGCCAACGAAATCGGTTTTTCATTCCCGGTTTGCGTCCCTCTTCATGTTCTCTTCAGGTAGGGGCGAAAGGCTGACTCGAACGGGTGGGTAGTTGTTCCCACACTTGCGATTTTTCATCCGTTAAGACTTGACGACCGGTCGCGGATGGGGAATTATGAGAGGTATAACGGTGTCCTTCTCCCAGGGCCCCGCGCGTCGCATCCCCTGCACGCCGGGGCCCTCCTTTTTTTGCGGCGCCGCTCACGCGCATGCCGGTGTATATCCTGCGCGAGGTGATCGCGCTGCACGCCTACTATTTGCGGCCTTTGATGGGAATGATTCCCCTCTCACCCCGCGGCTCTTAATGCCCTTGCGGCAGGTGATGTTTCCGCACCGGCGGGACGACGACGCCGCGAACTTTTACCGGGGCACGGTCGGACTCGGAATCGTCAACCGGCGAGGCCTCGACGGTCGCCTCCGGTTTTGCGGGTTTAGTTGTATACGTTTTATGCGCGGGCATCAACGCCACCACCATTGTCCAGGTGGGCAGCAGGTCCAGCCCCGGCATCAATTCCATCGCGGGCGGAAGGGTCCACTGCCAGCGAAAGCCGGAGATCGCC
>CALCHA010000201.1 GCA_937901265.1 uncultured Phycisphaerales bacterium | reverse complement strand
CTCCATCGCCGCCGCAACCCCTCACCAGAAAACCACTTGCAAGCGATTCGCAAAACCGTACATTTGCGCACCTGAGCAACCGATCTGCGCACCTTGCCCCCCATCCGCCGCCCTTCACCGCTTCGGATTGCCCGCCCCGATGGTAGAATGCCGCTTTGGATTTCGAGGAAACCGCATGAAGGCAACGCTGCCCCTCACTCTTGCCCTGGCACTCGTCGGGACGCTGGCCGGGTCCCTGCGCGCCGCCGACGTCCCCGCCGAGGTCACCCTGCAGCGCACCCTCGATCAGCCCTTCAACCTCACCCTGACCAAAACGCCCCTCTCCGAAGCCTTCAAGCAGATCGCCGCCACCGCCAAAATTTCCATGCAGGTCGACCCCGCCTGTTACGACCTCCTCCCCTACGGCGCCACCACGCTCGTCTCAGCCGATTTTCGCCAGGCCAAGCTCCGCGACGCCATTGAGGAAGTCCTCGTCCCGCTCGGCCTGCAACAGGCCGTCTCCGGCTCCACGCTCATCATCCGCCCCTCCGCCCCCCTCGCTCGCATCGGACGCCGCGCGTATTGGGAGGAACTCAAGCTCCTCCAGGACCTCCGCACCACTGAAGTCAAAGCCGCCGCCGACGGCAGCTTCGACTTCCGTACCGCCCTCCGCGGCGCCCTCGATCGCCCCGAGCTCGTCGTGGCCATCGGCGATGAAGGTGTCACCGGCGCCACCCGCGACAAGGCCCTCGACCAGATCAAAAAACAACTGCCGCTCTCCGCCTTCCGCGCCCTCGAAATGTACACCCAGGCCACCAACCAGGTCTGGTTCGTCGAAGCCGGCCCCGGCGCCAATGGCGGCAGCGGTGCCGGCGGTATGGTCCGCGTCATGACCATGAAGGCCTGGATGCAACGCCAGCTCGAACGCCCCATCCAGCTCGACCTCACCAACGCCCCCCTCAACCAGATGGTCGACGACCTCACCCACCTCTCCGGCATCCGCTTCGTTCCCGCCCCCGGCCTCTACCAGACCGTCCCCGTGGTCAGCGTCCGCTCCAACAATGGCTCGGTCCTCCAGACCCTCGAAGCCCTCGCCGGCGGCACCCGCATCGCCTTCGATGTCCGCGAGGATTCCATCCTCCTCCACATCGCCGGCAACGAGCCCCCCGCGCCCCCCAAGTCCGATGTCATCGTCGGCCGCATCAGCGTGCCCGTCGGTGTCGGCAATGACAAAACCCTCATGGACGTCTACATCCGCGAGTCCGACCTGCCCGCCGAGGTCAACGATGTCCGCAAGAAAAAGATCCAGGAGGCCATCGACGCCATGCAACGCCAGTGGGAAGGCTCCCCCGCCACCGCCCCCGCTCCCGAGGAACTTCCCGTGACCACCCAACCCGCAACCCAGCCGGGTGGCTGAAGGATGAATGACGCGACCGACAGACTCACCCTGCGGCCCGAGGAAACGGCCGGATGCGAGCTGGGGATGACCTTGGCGGAATACGCCCGCGCCGCCGGTAAGCACCCGCAGGCCCTGCGCGACACTTACCGCCGCATGATGCGCCTCGGCGAGCACGCATCGCTCCCCGCCGTCACCCGGCGCACCGAAGATCCCGTCGATGGCACCCTCAAATTCTGCCTTCCCGCCGGCAGCAGCGCCGCCGGGCAATCGCTGGAATCCGAATCGGTCATCATCCCCATGACCAGCTTCGGCGGCACGCGCTGGTGGACCCTCTGCGTCTCCTCCCAGGTCGGCTGCCGCATGGGCTGCACCTTCTGCGAAACCGGCCGCATGGGCCTGCTGCGAAACCTGAGCGCCGCTGAAATTGTCCGTCAGCGCCTCGCCGCCCGGGTTCTGCGAATGCAACAGGGCGACACGCCGCCGCCACCGAACGTCCCCGGCGTGGGCGGGCAACGCTACTTCGCCGACGGCGTCCAGAACATCGTCTTCATGGGCATGGGCGAGCCGCTGGACAATCTCAGCAACGTGCTCCAGGCCATCCGCGTCCTCTCCGAGCCCGCCGGCTGCAACTTTCCCCTCGGCCAGATCACCGTCTCCACGGTCGGGCGCATCGACGGCCTGCAGAAACTCGCCGCCCTCGCCCGCGACGAACCGGCCTGGCGCAACCTGCGAATCGCGATCAGCCTCAACGCCGCGCGCGATTCTCTGCGCAACGACCTCATGCCCATCAACAAGGCGATGCCCCTGGCCGACCTGCGCGCGGTGCTGGCGGAGTACCCGCTGCCCGCAAAAGGCCGCTTCCTCATCGAGTATGTCTTGATCAAAGGCGTCAACGATTCCCCTGAAGATGCCGCCGCCGTCGCCGATTTCTGCGGCGGCCTCCCCTGCATCGTCAACGTCATCCCCTACAATCCCCAGCGCTTCTCCGATTTCCAGACCCCCGCCGAAGACGCGATCCTCGCCTTCATGCAGACCCTCAAGGAACGCCGACTCTTCGTCAAACGGCGCGTCACGCATGGCCGCGAACTCATGGGCGCCTGCGGCCAGTTGGGCAACCCCGAAGTGCGGCGAACGGTCAAAACCCCGTAAGTTCCTCGTGGGGGGATTCGACGCGGAACGTGAATGTGCCGTGGCCGTCGTTGGCGGCGGTAATCTTGTAGGTGGTATCCAGCAGCATCGCCCGATGCGACGAATCCTTGCCCGCAAGCTGGCGGGCGGTGGTATTGAGCCAGTCATCGGGATTGCGGCAGGCCGGGGCGAACGCCTTGAGGAAAAGATTTACGAGCTTGCTGTTTTCCGCAAGGCGATCGCGAGGGGTGTCGGCGGCGAGCGATACCGTGATGGAAGCGGCGTACACACGCTCCAGCGCGGCATCATGCGTGAAGGAAAATATCGCAGCGCTGGCGGCGCGGGAAGCGGCGGTACACACAAAGGGGCTCCCCGGCCCGGCGGGCGTTTCGTGCAGCGAATCCCGATCGAAACAGAGTGCGGCAAAACTTTTGGCGGTGTCGTAGGAGACGTTCATGGCCCAGCGCGTGGGCGGGGCGGGCGCGGCGTCGTCGGCGGGCGGAGCGGCGGAATCGTCCGTCGCCGGGACCTGCGCGGCGAGCTGAAGGATCTGAGATTTGAGAGCGTCCGCCTGTGCGAGAAGTTCGGCATTGCTGGATTGCAGGGCTGCGATGCGCGCCGTTGCCGCGACGTCCCGCTCGGCGGCGATACTGGCCCGGCTGCCCAGGTCATCGAGGGTGGCGGTGAGCTGCCGATTGGCGGCGTTGGCGGCGGCGAGGTCGCCGCGGGCCTGCGCCAGCGCGGCTTCGGCTGACGTCGCTGCGGGAGGCGTCTGACGTTTGATCGTTGCTGCGGCCTGCAGCGCTCCCAGCTGGCGGCGGGCGTCGGCCAACGCTCCCTGCGCTTCGTGGCTCTGCGCCTCGGCCAGCACTCGCAGGTGGTTGAGCGCCGCATTCAACCGCGTGTTCTCACGCCCCGTCTCGGTGGCCACCGAGACCTGGTGCGAATAGAGAATCGTCAGGGCCAGCGCAATTGCGGTGCAGCCAGACGCCGCGGTAAGACAGACCAGCCGACTGATGGAGGTGCGTCGGCGAGTGGATGATGGCCGCGCAGCGGCGTTGGGGCAGAGCATAAGCTTCGGCGAATCCAGGTAGATCGACACGGTGCGGGACATAGGGTCTCGAAACGCAAGGGTTATCGGGAGCATCGGCATAAAAGGAGGCGGGCTTAACCGCGAATGAGATTTTTTCGGACGACGCCCTCTTCCGCCTGCTATTCTCGGACCCTTTGCCTTGGGGGGGTGGAGCGGGAATAATTGCAGTTCCTGCCCTCTCTCTGTGAAGGATTTTTTCATGCTTCCCATTGCCACGTCTTGCGAACCCAAAAGCCCTGTCGCCGCGCCTATCGGTGGGCAATTTTCCTACGAGCCGACGATTCAGCTGGGGCATGATGACACGCAGTATCGGCTGCTGACGCGCGAGTTTGTCTCCACGGTGGAACTGGCGGAGCGGACCTACCTGCAGGTGGCGCCCGCCGGTCTGACGCTGCTGGCCAGCACGGCGTTCAGCGATATTTCCTTTTATCTGCGGCCCGCGCATCTGAAGCGGCTGCGCGAGGAACTCGCCGACCCGGAAGCGTCCGACAATGACCGCTTCGTTATCTACACCCACCTGCAAAACGCAGTAACGGCCTCGGCGGGGCTGCTGCCGACATGCCAGGACACGGGCACGGCCATCGTCATGGGCAAAAAGGGGCAGCGGGTGCTCACCGATAGCGACGATGCCTCGGCGCTCTCGGCGGGGATTTACCAGACTTATCAGGAGAAGAACCTGCGTTATTCGCAGATCGCGCCCCTGGAGATGTTCAAGGAGAAAAACACCGCCAGCAACCTGCCGGCACAGGTGGATTTGCTGGCCGACACCAGCGCCGAGCATGCGGAGGAATACAGTTTTCTGTTCGTGGCGAAGGGGGGCGGCAGCGCCAACAAGAGCTACCTTTATCAGCAGACGCCGGCGGTGCTCAATGAGGAGTCGCTGGCGGCGTTCATCCGCGCGAAGCTCAAAGAGATCGGAACTTCCGCCTGCCCCCCCTACCATGTGGCGGTGGTGATCGGCGGAACCAGCGCCGAGGCGACGCTTAAGGCGGTGAAGCTGGCGAGCACGGGTTACTACGATGGGCTGCCCACGACGGGCTCTGCAGGCGGGCGGGCGTTTCGTGATCGGGCGTGGGAGGAGAAAGTTTATGGCATGTGCACGGCGTCGGGGATCGGGGCGCAGTTCGGCGGGAAGTATTTTGCGCATGATGTGCGCGTGGTGCGCATGCCGCGGCATGCGGCGAGTTGCCCCACCGGCATCGGGGCGTCCTGCTCGGCGGACCGGAACGTGAAGGGGAAGATCACGCGCGAGGGGATTTTTCTGGAACAGCTCGAGTTCCATCCGGAGCAATACCTGCCGGCCCAGCAGCCGGAATTGGCGCCGCCGGTGAGCGTGAATCTGGATCTTGGGATGGAGACGGTGCGGGCGATCCTGACGAAGTTTCCGGTGAAAACGCGGCTGAGCCTGAACGGGACGCTGATCGTGGCGCGGGATGCGGCGCATGCGCGGATCAAGCAGATGCTCGATGCCGGCAAACCGATGCCTGAGTATTTCAAGCAGCATCCGATTTACTACGCCGGGCCGGCCAAGACGCCGGCGGGGATGGCGTCGGGGAGCTTTGGGCCAACGACGGCGGGGCGGATGGATTCGTTCGTGGACCTGTTTCAGTCGCATGGCGGTTCGATGGTGATGATCGCCAAGGGCAATCGCTCGAAGGCGGTGACGGATGCGTGCGCGAAG
Source organism: uncultured Phycisphaerales bacterium (assembly GCA_937901265.1). Taxonomy (GTDB): domain Bacteria; phylum Planctomycetota; class Phycisphaerae; order WQYP01; family WQYP01; genus CALCHA01. The sequence goes on along the minus strand of CALCHA010000201.1, from coordinate 3,692 downwards.
CATGGCGGGTTTTATCTGGGGAGCATCGGAGGGCCGGCGGCGATCCTGGCGCAGAACAATATCAAGAAGGTGGAGCTGGTGGATTTTGAGGAGCTGGGGATGGAGGCGGTGCGGAAGATCGAGGTGGTGAACTTTCCGGCATTCATCGTGGTGGATGACAAGGGTAATGATTTTTTTGTAGGGCTGATGTGAGGGGCGATATACTACACACATGGAGCCGACGCCGGAAATCAGCGAAGCCATTTATCGCCAGAAAGTCCTTCGCGCCCGCCGCACCCCGCCCGAACGGAAGCTTCTCGCCCCCGCCCGTCTGTACGAACATGCCCGGTCCATTTCGATGGCCGGGATCAGAAATCAGCATCCTCACGCCACTGCAGAACAAGTCCGCCAGCTCTTCCAACGCCGCCTGAAGATTGCCCGCGAACTGGACAAGGAATTGTGAACGCAGAAACACTCATGCTGGCCGCCGCGACCGCTCTGGACACGGCCGGCATTGCGCATATCCACTCCGCACTTCGATTGAGGTTTGCCAACAGGCCTGCGTACTCATCCCTCCCACTCGCAGCGCTCCATATCAACGCGGCCGCTGTTTTTGAATTTGATGCCTTCGCGTTCGAGCGTACGACGCTGTTTGCCGGCGAAGATTTCCTCGGTGAGCGAGCCATCCGATTTGGTGACGCGGTGGCAGGGGAGCTTGAGGCGGCGGGGGACGTCGCGCATGGCGCGGCCGACGGCGCGGGCGGCGCCGAGGCGGCCGGCGAGCAGGGCGACCATGCCGTAGCTGGCGACTTTGCCGCTGGGGATCTGGCGAACAATGGCGTAGACCTTTTCGGGAAAGGATTGCTCGGACACGCCACTGCCTTTCACGGGGCCCTCCCTGCTGCGTGGGCGTAAAAAAAGCCGCGAGGAATGCACCCGCGGCTTTCGGTTGGGATTCAGCCAATGATCAGAATTTTTCGTGCGCCGATTTCACATAGGCATTCCATTGGTCGCTGGTGTGGAAATCGAGGCCTTTGGACCAGCAGGCACCGGCGTAGTAGACGAAGGGTTTGCCCGGGCTGACTCTGAGGATAGCGAGGTTGTCATCCTCGGTGGCGACGAAGCCGGTGAAGTCGGCGGGGTTGGCCATGAGGCCGGTGCCGATGTATCCGGGGTCGATGGGGTCAGACGGGTCCTTGTCGGCCTTGTCCCAAAAGGTTTCGCGGGCGGTGGGGGCATCCTGGAAGAGGATGCCCTCTTTGTTGCGATGATTCGCCAGGCCGACGCCGACGGTGATCTCGCCGGGGTCATTGGAATAGAGCGTGGTTTCGATGCGGTTGAAGTTGGTGCCCATCGCAAGGGTGAAGGTGGTGACCTGCCAGACCTTGCGCCCGGGGGCCCCGGCGTTTTCGACCTTGTCCTTGGGCGTGGTCACGCGCCAGGGGGCGTAGGTGACCTGGAATTTCGCGATGGCGGGGCCGGAGCTCAGGATCTTGAAGGATTGCCAATCGTGCGAAACGTAGAGCTTCTTTTCGTCGGCGTTCCAGATGCCCAGACCCCCGCATCCGCGGCCGGCACCGACCTTGTAGCAATCGAGGCCTTCGCCGTGATCGAGGTGGTAGAAATGTTCACCAAGTGCGTTCCACTTGTTGACGATGGGGGTGCGGACGCTCTTGGCCCAGACGTCGATGCCGGAGGAGAAGGGGGGGGCGGCGGTTTCGAGCTCGGGGCCGTAGATGCGAAAGGCGATGCGGTCGTTTTCCCAGGCGATGTCGTCGACGCGTTCGGGGACGTAGCGGACGAAGGCCTGCGGGGCCGTGCCGGATTGCGTGGAGGCCGTCTGGCCGTTGTAGGTGGACGCGGGGCCGGCCGGCATCGACTGGCAGGCGGCGAGGGCGGCACCGGCAAGCAGCGCGGCGGCGGGAAGAAGGCGAGATTTCATGAGGGCTCCTGAAGCGTTTAGAGGAGATTATTTGGGGGAGGTGGCGGTGTAGGGGGCGGTGGGGTCGAAGTTGGGCTTGAAGGATTCGGCGTACTTCTGCCACTCCGGCATGGTGTGGAAATCGAGGCCGAGGCTCCAGCAGGCACCCGTGTAGTAAACCCAGGGCTTGCCGGGCGTGACTTTGACGATGAGGAGGTTCTGGTCGGGCTCGTCGGTGATGACCTTCACAATGGACGCGGGATCGACGATCACGGCGACGCCCGTGTGGCCGGCTTCGAGCGGGGTGCGGTAGTGCTGCTCGGGCTCCCAATAGACGAAGACGCCCTTGTCCTTGTCGAAGTGGAAGTTGTTGGCGGGGACGCCGGGCTCGGCGAGGAAGCGCTTTCCGTCGATGGTGCGTTTGGCGATGCCGATACCGACGAGAAGCTCGGAGTGGTTGGGGGGCGTGGAGACGTCATCGATGGTGGAGACGAGGCGCGTGAAGTTGGTGCCTGCTGGAAGCGTGAAGGTGCGTTTTTCCTCGACCTTACGGCCATTGCCGGCGTCCCAGGGGGCGTAGGTGACCCAGAAGGAGGCGACGTCGGGGCCGCTGACGAAGCCGCCGTTGGTGGCCCAGTTGGCCGAACGCATGAGCTTGTGAGTGGCGTCATCCCAGATGCCCAGGCCGCCGGCACCGCAGGTCGCCTGAACGTCGTAGCAGTCGCGGCCCATGCCGGTGGTGTCATCGTGCTGGTGGCCGGTGGCAAGTTGTTTGTCCATGAAAGGGACGCGGACGCTTTTGACCCACACGTCGATGCCGGAGGTGACGAGGCCTTCGCCGTTGGGGGCGGGGCGGGAGACGGCGGGGCCGTAGATACGGTGGGCGATGCGGTCATTTTCCCAGAAGATGTCATCCCAGCGTTCGGGGGGCTTGGCGCCCGAGCCGGTGTAGCGGGCCATGCAAAGCACTTTGTCGCCCTCGGGGGCGGTGGAGGATGTTTGGGCCAGGGCACAGGAGCCGATCACGGCGGCCGCACCGGCTGCGATCACGGCGATGGCGAGGAATCGGGATGCGGGGCTGCGGGTATTCATGAAATAGCTCCTGGAGGCAAAGGGTATATTATGAGGTATAACGCCGGAGAGGGCGAAGTATTTTACGAAGTGATTCCAAAACTGGCGCGCCTGACGTCGGGCTTAATGGGCGGGGAGGAGTTTGATCATTTCCGCACCGGTGAGGAGGTATCCCCCCACCGCGTAGGGCATCGTGGTATCGGGTTCGATGGAGTCGGGGCGATCGGAGACCTTCTGGACGGAGCCGATCAGGCCGTCGGGGCGGAGGTGGCTGTTGAGGCCGGCCCAGGCCTTGAGCGCGACGGGCTCAAATTTTGCGCGGTCGAGCAGGCCGTTGTTGATGCCCCACGTCGTGGCGAAGGCGAAAAACGCGGTGGCGGAGGACTCCGGAGGCGGGGCCGATTCGGGGTCCAGCAGACTCACGCGCCACATGCCATCGGCACCCTGCAGCGAGGCGATCCGGGTGCACATGTCCTTGAAGAGCGCTTCGTATTTGGGCCGCGTGGGATAGTCCTTGGGCATGTACTCCAGCACATGGGCCAGGCCCGCGACGACCCACCCGTTGCCCCGGCCCCAGAAGACCTTTTTGCCGGAGGGCGTCTTCTGGTTCATGAAGCGGTTGTCGCGGAAAAAGAGATGCTCGTCCTTGTCGTAGAGCTTCTCGGTGGTGATCCACCATTGCTTGTCCATGGCGTCGATATATTTTTTGTCGCCGGTGACG
>CALCHA010000200.1 GCA_937901265.1 uncultured Phycisphaerales bacterium | reverse complement strand
CGGTCAGATGCTGAATCAGCACATGCGACACCACGTTGACGCCGATGCCTGCCAGAAACGCGGGAAGCACATAAAGCCCCACCGTGATCTCCGAATCAAATATGGCGTCATCTGCCAGCGATGGCGTCAGCTTCGCCAACCGCGCCAGCGTCTGCAGCAGATAGAAGTCGAATCCGGCAATGACCACCAGCAGCACCCCCAGGAGCAGCACCGTGTTGCGGGACACCGCGCGCACCGTGAGACACGTCCAAACGATGGCGCCAGGCACTACAAAAGAGAATAAAACGAGCAACCAGAACTGTAGTTCGACAAAAACAGTATCTTTCATAGGCCGATTGACTTTGGAACCCGGATCCCTGAACGGGTCAGGAAATCAATTCTGAAGGCGAATCGTTCGGGTGTCCATGGGTTGGCCCCGTTGTTGGAACAGGTTGCAAGCGGGCCAGATCTGCGAAGGCAAAGTCCTTGTGCCTTTGGTAGAAGGTCTCGGCCGCCTTGAGCGCCGTCGCTCCCAAGCAGGACTCCTGAGTCAGCCCACCATCAGCTTGCGCTTCACCGGGAGCTTGCCGCGCCTGTCGAGCCCGGCGGAATGGCGTACGTCCCCACGACGTGCGCGACTGCATCGTCAGAGCCTTCGGAATACAGCGTCACTTCTCCCACGGCCAGGGTTCGGCCCAGTTTCAGGAGCTTGCAGACACCCACGACCGGGCGACTTGCCACTGGCTTGCGCAGAAAGTTGATCGTCAGGCTCGAGGTCACGGCCAGCGGCACGATGCCAATCTGGCCGAGGATCGCCACATACAGCGCAAAATCGGCCGTGGCCATGAGCACGGGGCCCGAGACCGTGCCGCCGGGGCGCAACTCGTCCGGGCCCACGGGGTGCAAAACGGTGGCGCTCCCGGCTCCGACCTCCAGAATCACGCTCTTCGCTTGCGGAAACTCCCTCTCGACAAACTCCGTGATTTCATCTTTGCTGGCCATGAATGAAAGTTCCCTGGTTTGTGATGCGTCAGCGTTGAACCGAGAGGATTCGCGCCGACGAATTGTCAGGCACGGCCCTTTTGCCGACCCGCGTACAGATTGTCGAGACTCCACGAGCCGCCGCCCGCGAACGCCAAATACAGGAACAGGAAGCACCACATCACCGCCAATTCGCCGCCGTTCAACATCGGCCAGAAACTTCTCGGTGCATGCGCGATGAAATAGGCAAACGCCATTTCTCCCGAAAGCAGGAACGCGACGGGGCGGGTCAGCAAACCGATCAGGATGAGGGTACCGCCAACGACTTCCAGAACGCCAGCCGCCCCCAACAGTGAAAACAGCTGGTACGGATTGTGCTGCGCGGCCGGGAAGCCAAACATCTTCTGGGTACCGTGCTGCAGATACAAAAACCCCGTGACGATTCGCAGCACACTCAAGATGCGCGGCCTCCAGCTATTCAACAGGTTCTCCATTGGGCTTTTCCTTTGACGTTTGATTGAATCGAAACTGAAAAATGAGGTTGCGTAAGGTCACGTGTACGCAGCAGTGTGGCAACTCAGGCGCGGCCAGCAGGCTGCCCTCCGACGAACGCGGCAAGCTTCACCCCGTGCGCGGCGGCGAGCATCTCGGCCGCCTTCTCGCCGATCATCATCGACGCCGCGTTCGTGTTGCCGCTGACCACGTTTGGCATGACGCTCGCATCCGCCACACGCAGCTTCCCGACCCCCAGCACGCGCAGTTGCGGATCGACGACGCTCCCGATGCGGCAGGTTGTGGTCGGATGGTAGACCGTCCAGGCGTAGTGCAGTGCGAGATCCTCGAGAAGAGCATCGCTTGGGACGGCG
>CALCHA010000199.1 GCA_937901265.1 uncultured Phycisphaerales bacterium | reverse complement strand
TGCTCAGGTCTGCCAGCACCAGAAGTGCTTCCTCGTCGGGGCTTACCAATTCCCCCAGCGTGATGTCTCGGTCCAGAACCTGTCCCGCGATAGGAGCACGGACCGAGAAGAGAGGCTTGATTTCGCCGGAGCTGACCAGCGAATCGATGCCTTGCTGATTCATGCCCAAAAGACGCAGCGTGTGTTCCGCAGCCGTCAGCGATGAACGGGCGGATTTGAGCACGCCTTGCGCGGCCTTGTACTCTCCTTCGCGCTTCTGAACTTCGGTAAGGGCGATCCCCTGAGATTCCGCCAGAAGCTTCGTCGCCCGTTCGTAGGCATCCTTCGCAAAGTCCACGGCCGGGATGGCCGTCTCCACGCCGGTCGCCTTTTGGAGGTAGTCGCTCTGTGCCTCTCCCAATTCCGGACTTTCAATTTCAAAAAGCTCGTCCCCCTTCCGCACGGTGTCGCCCCTCTTCACCTTGATGTCGAGAATGCGTCCCTTCAGCACGGAACCGACATGGGCCATGGCTTCGCTGTTGAGAACCACCCGCGCGGGAGCACTGAACGTCGGTCGCAGCACGTGCTTGCGAACCTCCTCCACCTGCACGTCATAGGTCTTGATGGCTTCGGCCGTGAGCTTTACTTCGCTGCCATGCGCATCAGCGCCGGTGTCCGCGGAATGCACGGGTTGGACATCATCGCGGCCTTTGCACCCGGACGTGATAAGAGCAACCGCGAGCAGCAGGGGCGTGACGGCGAGAATTGATAGCGTGTTCATAAGTTATTCCTTTGGGCTTGTGATCGGTGTTGCGGGCAGATCCGTCGACGGATTCCCAGCGGGAACGTATGCCGGTCCGCCGACGGCACGCTCCAGGTGAATCAGCGCTTCCGTGGCCTTACGTTCGAATTCGATGCGCCGAGCCTTGGCTGCTTCAAGGTCCTGTTCCGCCAAAATGAGCGGTAGGATGTCACTTTGCCCCGCCTCCCATTGGGAAGTCGCTTCCCTGCGACGCTTTTCCAGCAGCGGTATCACGCCGTCGCGCACGCGTCTGTATGCTTCAAGCGATGCCTGAAGTGCTTCCCGTGCCGTCCGAATCTCTTCGATCACCGTGCGCCGTTGATCGGTCATCTCATGGAGCGTCTGCGTGCGCAGCGCCTGGGCTTTCGCTCGTTGTGCCTGCCCCCAGTCAAAGATGGGAATCGGCACACCGATTGAAGGGCCGGTTGACCAGGTGCCATCCCGCTCGGCCTCCACATCCGCTTCTCCGCCTTCGATGAACGCCCACCGCGCAAGGCCAACCTCGACGCCCAATGCGGAAAGTTCCCACAACTTCGCCTGGAGCTCGGGGCGATGTTCCAGCGCCGTTCGAATCCATGCGGCTTCATCAGTCCGAACGACCGGCGCTTCTGTCCAGGGCGTCACGGTCCATCTGGCCGCATCCAGGGGCTGGCCGATCGAACGCGACAACTGCAGCCGTTGCTGCCGCCTTTCTGCGCGTTGTTCAATCATTTCGACGTCCAATTCCGCACGCTGTGCCTCCAGCGTCGTGACATCGAGACGAATCCCCTCCCCTGCCCGCAACCGCGATTCCGCAATCGCAAGCAGACGGTCCAAAAGCTTTTCACGCTCCTCCAAAACGGGCATCAGCGCATCCAATGCCTGCACCGCCGCATAGCGTTGGCGAACCTCCGTCACCACATCCAGCACCACGATCACAGCCTGAGCGCTTGCCGCACGAAGACGGAAATCCGCAACCCGAACCTGCCCCGGCTTTTGGACCAGCGAAAGCAGCTCGGCCGCCAGCGACACCGCCACAATCGGGGGCCCGCCGCTTTCCGGCAGCCGAAATGCCAGATTGATGATGGGGTTTGGCAGCAGGCGAGTTTGCGCCGCCTCCGCCTCCGCCACTCGCACTGCCGCCAGCGCGGCCTGAATGGAAGGATGGCTTTGCAGGGCGCGCCGCACGGCGTCGGGCAACGTCAGGTTGTTCGAAACGCCGCGAGGATCCTGATCCGGCAGCCCTTCATGATGGAACTCAATGGCATCCGCGACCCCCGTGGCGACCGCCGCATCTCGTTCAGGATGCGGGGGAATCCATGCTTGGCAGCCAACAAGGGGCATCACGGCCAGCCCGATAAGGGCGACCGCCAACGTACTTTTCATCGGGGAAACTCCGCAAGGTCGAAGCGCATGCCGCACCGCGGCACGATTCAAAACGCGCACTTCTGAACTTGCGGGTCAAACGACCATGATGATGGTTTTTAAAGGCTCAAAAGCCGGAGGCGGGCCGGGAACGCGGAAAATGATGGCCGATGGGCGGGCTGGGGCGAGGACAAACCAAGACACAGGCCGACTGTCGCAGGCGCTCGCAATATCCGCGTTCGCCGCCTGCGGCACCACCGGAACTTCATTGCAAATACCGATCAGTGGCATGTCCGTGCAGCAGCGATCGCTCTGCAGGGTTGTCTGCTGGAGCGGAGCGTTTTCGGAAAGGAGGTTCGTGGAAACCTCGCATCCCGCATGGTGCCCCTCCAATACCTCGATCTCCGTCGAACCCTGAGAATTGATGCACAGGACGATTGCGTCCGCCTTCGCGGAGAGCATCGAAAGAACGGAAAGAATAACCAGAATACACGAGGCAATCCGTCGGCCCGGCGGGAAGCGTGAAAAAATGTGACCCATCAGGACGACTCATTCAAGAATTCCGAGGCCGCACTATAACGTGCGCTCTTTCCCTCGGCAAACACTACGTTCGTCAACGAAGAGGGTTCGCCAGCAAAAAGGAATAGTGCGGACAACACTGGAGAATGTTCCTTTCGGTTAGAGATTCCCAAAGCGTCCCCATCGCGTGCATGGGCCCTATGCGCCTCTACATCCGCGTGACTCTCTCCGGCCAGAAACCTCCCGCCCAACGTCCATCTCCTTGAAAATCAGCCCACCGCCGCTCATCCACAAATCGCCACTCAGCCGGAAGCGCCATCCGCACGTCCAACTCCCCTCACCCCACCCGACACAACGACACCGCACCGCTTTCTTACCTGCAACGGTCCACCGCTTGCAGGCCTAAAGGATGAGTTTGCCGTGCAAACGTGTATGCTCGGCAGGGGGGGTGCGGAATGACAAACAGGACAAACGATCATGAAATGGATCCTCAAGAGGCACAGAACGAAGGCCGCAGAATGACACCCCGCTTTCGTTCCAAGACCCTCTGGGTGCTCTTCTCAGCAACACTACTACTGTTCGCCGCGGCCTACATTCAGTGGGGCGTCGCAGGCCTTCCCCTGCTCCCCGCGATCCCCACGCTGACCCCTGAAACCGCCACCCCGCCCTTTGGCTTCCCCGCCTGGCTCCGCATCACCCATTATGTCTGCTTTTTCTTCATGATTCTGCTCATCCGCAGTGGCCTGCAAATTCTCATGGACCATCCCCGACTTTACTGGAACGTCCACTGCACCCCCGGCACGGAGTGGCTCCGCTTCACGCCCATTACCGTCCCCACCGATCGCGTCTGGACCGCCAAAGATGACTCCCGCCACCTCTCCCCCTTCATCGGCCTGCCCGGCTATCGCCACACCGCCGGCATGGCGCGACACTGGCATTTCATCAGCGCCCTGTTCTGGGTGGCCAACGGCCTGGTCTTCGTGATTCTGCTCTTCTGCACCGATCAATGGAAGCGCCTCGTCCCCACCTCCTGGCAGATTTTTCCCGACGCCTGGGCTGTCTTCGTCCACTACGCCACCTTCCACCTGCCCGTGGAACCCGACGGCTTTTACCACTACAACGCCCTCCAGCAACTCTCCTACTTCGGCGTCGTCTTCATCCTCGCGCCCATGGCGATGCTCACCGGCCCCGCCATGTCCCCCGCCTTCACCGCCCGCTTCAAGTGGTATCCCCACCTCCCCGCCAACCGCCAGGTCGGCCGCTCCATTCACTTCTTCATGATGGTCGCCTTCGTCGGCTTCATCATCGCCCACGTGACCATGGTCGTGATCACCGGATTTACCCGCAACATGAACCACATCGTCATGGGCACCGACGACGCCACCCCGATCGGCCTCATCCTCGGCCTGCTGGGGATCGCCGTCGTCCTGGCCCTGAATGTCCTGGCCAACTGGACCGCGTGGCGCCACCCCCGCGCCGTCCAGCACGTCGCCAAGGCCATCGTCGCGCCCGTCATGAGTCGCCTCCTCGATCACGCCGCGCCGGTGGCCGAGTTCCGTCGCGAAGACATTTCGCCCTTCTTCTGGCCCAATGGCACCATGCCAACGTGCGACGAATGGAAAGCCCTCGCC
>CALCHA010000198.1 GCA_937901265.1 uncultured Phycisphaerales bacterium | reverse complement strand
GGCGATCCTGCCCCGACCTGCGTGCGGCAAGAATCCATGCGCCCCGCGCAGCGCCCGCATGATCGCGCCCAGCGCCTCACCCCCGGCCCGCCCAGGCGAGACTGCGCTCCCGTCCGCGCTCTGTCGCACCATGGCGAAAGTTGTCCCCACCCCCCATATCTGGTATGAATTTCTCGTCGGACAAAGCGCGTATGTCGCGAATTTCAGGCCGGCTCCTTCCTCTTTCGTCGTTGGTCTCAGCCGTGCGGATTCTTCTCACTGTCCACCAGTTCCTCCCCGAGCATGCATCAGGCACGGAGATCCTTACCCTTCACACCGCTCAAGAGCTGCAGCGCCGTGGCCACGACGTGACGGTTTTCACCGGTTTTCCCGCAGCAGTCCCGCTGAGCGATGACCAGCGCTTTGATTCCTACCTCTACGAGAACCTCCGCGTCGAACGCTTCCTGCACGCCTATGTGCCCATGGCTGGCGTCAAAAATACCGTTGAGCTGGAGTACAACAATCCCCTCTTCGGCCACCACCTCCGCCAGTGGCTGCACCAGCACCCGACCGATATCGCCCACTTCTTCCACCTGTCGCGCCTCACGGCGGCAGCCATCGACGCCTGCGTGGCCTCGGGCCTCCCGACCGTGGCGACCCCCACCGATTTTTACACCATCTGCCCCACCTCCCAGCTCCGCCTGCCGGATGGCTCCCTCTGCACCGGCCCCAGCGCCTTCGCCGCGAACTGTATTCGCCACCTCATGCAGACCTCCGATCCCGGACGACTCGGCAAGCGCCTGCGCGTCTTACCCGACGCCGCCGTCGCCGCGGGCGTCGTGGCCATCCAGAACGACCTCTTTCCGGAACGCTGGTTCTCGCCCTTCGTCCGCGCATCCGCCGCACGTCCGGAATTCATGCGGCAACGCCTCAACATGATCGACCGTGTCCTCGCACCCACCCACCTCATGGAATACCTCCTCATCCACAACGGCGTGCACCGCTCGCGGCTCCTCTATCAACCCTACGGCATCGACCTCTCCCACATGCGCCGCGACACGCACAAAGGCACCGCCGAGCCCCTCCGCGTCGGCTTCATCGGCACGCTCTTTGAACACAAGGGCGCGCACCTGCTGGTCAACGCCGTTCGCTCCCTCCCCCCGGAAATTCCCATTGATGTGCAGATCTATGGCAAGCTCAATGAGTTTCCCGAGTACGTCGCCGAGCTCCGCGCACTTGCCGGCGATGACGCCCGGATTCGCTTTATGGGTACCTTCCCGAACCACGCCATCGGCGACATTTTCGCCGGTCTCGATTGCCTGGTCGTCCCCTCCGTCTGGTACGAAAACACCCCCCTGGTGATTTACTCATCGATGGCCGCCGGCTGCCCGGTCCTGGCGACCAACCTTGGAGGCATGTCGGAGGCCGTCGCCCACG
>CALCHA010000197.1 GCA_937901265.1 uncultured Phycisphaerales bacterium | reverse complement strand
CGCCGAATCGAACGCATCGACCGGCTGACCAGTACCAGCGCAAGGGTCAACACCTTCACCCATCCCAGCCGGCCGAGCATCAGGCCCGGGGGAAACGCGCGAGCCAGGCCGCCCAGCGCGCAAAACCCGATCGATAGCAGCACGCAGGCGCCGAAGCCCCACACCGCCGGCCCGCCGATGCGCAGGGCGGCTTCGCCGGCGCTCCCCTCGCGAACGGCGCGTCGCTTCTGGGTCTGGTAGTGCAGCGGTTCGCTCATGACCAGTCCCCTCCCGAGATGGCCTGGATCAGCTTTATCAGCGGCAGGAAGATCGCCAGCAGCGTCAGGGTGAACGTGATCGCGATAATCAAAAACAACAGCGGCATCAGCACCGCCGGCAACGCCCGGACGCGCTGCTCCGCCTGCTCGGCGTACATGGCCGAGAGGGTCGCCAGCGCCGCGGGCAGGTCGCCGGCGCGGCTGGCGATCCCGATGGCTGCGGGCACGGCGGGAGGGATGGTCACGCCGGACAACTCCGCATCGATCGGTTCGCCGCGGCGGACCCGCTCCGCGAGGGCCTCGCCGTCGCGCAGGATGCCCGCCGCGCCCACCGCTTCGGAGGCCAGATCAATGGCCGCGGGCAGGTCGAGACCGGCCTCGATGGCGACCTTGAGGGCATCGCACCAGCGCGCGACTTGCCCCCGGCTGATCACCGGCCCGATGCCGGGGAGGCGGCGTCCGAAAGTGTCGATGGCGGCGACGCGCGTCCCTTTGATCCGCACCACGATCAGCAGGATCAGCAGCGCCACCGCGAGGATGGCGGCTACCAGCCCGAACGCGCGGAGGCGCTCCCCCAGCCACAGGAACGCCTGCGTGATCAGGGGAAGGTTCACCTTGAAACCCCCATAGATCGTGGCGAGCATCGGCAGGAGGTAGGCGGCGATCATCCCGATGATGAGCGCGAGGCCTGCCAGCACCCCGAGCGGATACGCGAGGGTGTTCCACAGCATCTGGCGGAGGCGGGCCGTGAGCTCGATGTGCCGGCCGAGGGAAAACAGCATCGCCGGCAGATCGCCGGTCTTGATGCCCGCTTCCATCAGCCTGCCATAGAGCGCCGGGAAGCGGCGCGCGTGCAGTTGGAAGGCTTCGGGCAGGGAGCGGCCCTTTTCGAGTTCCTCGGCGACGGCCCTCGCGGCGGCGGCGAGGCGGCCCGACTTCATGTCGCCGGCGATCAGCCGCAGGCCGCGCTCCACCGGCAGGCCGGCCCTGGTGAGGTGTGCGAGCTGGCGGTTGAAGAGCAGGAAATCCTCGGCCCCGAGCGTGCGCGGGCGCGAGCGGCCCTCCGCGACGGGCACCGGGTCCACCGCCACCGCGCGCAGGCCGATCGCCGCCAGTCGTGCCTCGGCATCGGCGGCACCCGCGGCCTCGAGGGTGCCGCGAAGGACCCCGCCGGCATGGTCCTGCCCTTCGTAACGGTACTGGCCGACGGGCGGCGGTGCGGGGGGGACTGCGGCGGATGGTGTCGTTTCGCTCATGGGGTGGCCTTTCCGCTGTCGCCCAGGACCCTTGTGATTTCCGCCTGATCGGTGATGCCGGCGGCGATGAGCCGCTGTGCCGCGGCGCGCAGGCTTTCGTGGCCGGGACGCTGCGCGAAGGCGGTCCGTATGCCGGCGGCGTCCCCGCGTGCAAGGATGGCCGCGACCACGCCATCGTTGCGCTCGCCGAACTCGGCGATCGGCGTGCGCCCCGCGTAACCCGCGCCCGCACGCTTGCGCACCAGCCGCTGCGACAGTACCGCGAAAAGCGTACTGGTCAACTGATAAGGCTCGAGGCCCATCTCCAACAGCCGGGCGACCGCACCGGCGGGGTCGGCGGCGTGCAGCGTGGCGATCAGGCGGTGGCCCGAGAGCGCCGCCTGCACGGCCAGACTGGCGGTGGCGGCATCGCGGATTTCGCCGAGCATCAGCACCTGCGGGTCCTGCCGCAGAATGGATTTGAGAGCCCGCTCGTAGGTGAGCTGGCCATGCGGGGTGATCTCGATCTGCGTCACGCCCGCCAGCAGCCGCTCCACCGGGTCTTCGAGGCTGATGATCGACAGCCCGGGCTGGGCTTTGGCCAGGGCGGAGAGCAGGGCGTAGATGGTGGTGGTTTTGCCAGATCCGGCGGGCCCGGTGACCAGCAACATACCCGCGTCAGTGCGCGCGAAGCGCTCCAGCCCGGCGGCGGCATCGGGAGGCAGGCCCAGGTCCCCCAGCTCCCGCGGCTGGGTAAGTTCCGCCGGCAGACGCACGGCAGCGCGCAGGCCCTGGGCGGTGGGCAGCACGGCCAGTCGCAAATCAAGCGCCCGCCCTCCATCGTCAAGGCGGATGCGCCCCTCCTGGGGAATGTCGAGGCGGTAGGTGAGCAGCTCGGCCATCACCATCAGTCGCAGCACCGCCGCGCGACCCATCTCCGGCGGCAGCGTGCGCAGGGTTCGCAGGAGGCCATCGATGCGAAAACGCACCTCCACGCCGCCGGCTACCGGCTCGAGGTGCACATCCGATGCCCCCGCCGCTATCGCCGCATGGAGAATTTCCTCCACCACCGGACGCACATCCACCAACGCTTCCGCCACGCCTGCTCCTGAGTGCTGCAACCTTCCGGCGGTCAATGGTAGCAGGCCCTGCCAGCTTCCCTAAGGATCATTGCCACCATGCAAGACGCCCCGCCGCCGGAATCTTTCAAATTGACCGCGCGATTTCCCACGCGCATCCATCGCCTGGCGATTCCGCTGGAGGAGGGGGGAACGCGCACCATCGATCTGGTGGCGCCCGCCGATCCCGACGCCCTGCTGAATGACCCCTCCACCGAGAAACGCTACAAGGCCGACGATTACATGCCCTATTGGCCCATCATCTGGCCCAGCGGCCTGATGCTGGCCTCGCGGATCCTGAGCGCGACGGGCTCGCCCCCTCTGCCTCCCGCCATGGATCCGCGCTGCATCGAGTTGGGCTGCGGGCTCGGCAGCACGGGCATCGCCGCGGGGCTGCGCGGGTGGCAGGTGCTGTTCACCGATTACGATCCCGAGGCCGTGCAATTCGCCGGGCACAATGCCTTTAAGAACGGCATTCCCATCGCACACATCCGCACGCTCTGCATGGACTGGCGCGACCCCGTCAAGGAAACCTTCCCCTGGGTGCTGGCGTCCGACGTGCTCTACGAGCGGCGGCTCCATCCGCTGCTGCTGGCGGCGATCGCAAAGCTCCTCGCACCCGGCGGTCAGGCCTGGGTCAGCGATCCGCAGCGCACGTCGGCCGAGGATTTTCCGCTCCTCGCCGTCGAAGCCGGCTTCAAGGTGCAGACGCATCATCTGGAGGGGGAATCGTTGGCCGGCGGAAAGCAGCGCGGGCAGTTGTACGTCCTGACCCGCCGCGGATGACACACACCGCGCAAAGCGTGTTGTCGGCGAGGGTTTTTTACCGGGCGCTCAGCCACCACCCCAACGCCACCAGCAGCCAGCCGCTGAGAAAGAACACCACCGCCACCACGCCCACGACATGTTTGTCCATCCCGTTGAGCCAGGAGAAGGGCAGGTCGATGAGTTGCGCCCCCATCAGGAGCACTTCGCCCGTGGTCCTCCGGAGCCGCGTCAAAAGCCCCGCCGGCGGGGCCTCTTCTTCTTCCTCATCCGGCTGCAGAATAATCACCGGCACCGGGACCACGCCGGGAAGCGCCGCCTCCGCCGAGCGGTTTCTGCGGTCCACGTCATACGTGTTCCCCCCGGCCTCCGCTTCAGCCGCTGCAGTCGTCACGCCGGTGGAGGGGCCGGGTGCAAGGTCGCTGACACCGGCCGCGGGCTGCCCCGGGGCGTCTGTCGCGAGGGCCTCGGGCGTGACCGGATGCAGCGCCGCCAGTTCCTCGGCAAGCACCCCCTCCGCATCGCTGATCGCGCTGTCGTCGTCGCCGCTGATGCGATCCATGTCCGCTTCGAGGGGGGCGTTCAGCCGTTCTTCTTCCAGTTCCCGCGCCACCGCTTCCGCCGCGCTGTCCGGGGCAATCGTCTCGATCTCCATCTTTTCTGAAGCGAGCGGGTGCCGCGCCATCAGCCCGTCGGCTTCGTCGGATGCGTCGTTCTGGTGCGCGTCCGGAAGCAGCACGGCAAGCTCATCCGAACTCACGTCGCCGGAATGCTCCCCGGCGCGCACCGGCTCGGGAAAATCATCACTGGAGGGGGGATGCTCCGGCGCGGCGGTCGCTTCCGCATCCCCCGCGAGCAGCGCATCAATCTCCTGCTGCAGCAGGCTGCCTGTCGCTTCCTCCGGCTCGGCGGCCGCCGCCTTCTCGCGCGCGGCCGCAGGGCTTCCGGTGGCCCGCTCAAAATGATCCTGCGCAATCACATCCAGCAGCGCGTTGGCGGCTTCATCACCCGGCGAAATCGCCGGCAGAATGCTGGAATCGTGGGAGCTCACACCCAGTAAATCGGCCACATCGGGCTCGGCCTTTGCCCCCGCCTGCTCCCGCTGCCGCGCCGCGGCACGAAGGATCGCCCCCCGCCCGCCGCGCTGTGGATGATCCATCAACGTCATATCGCCATCCCTGACATGCGTGCTTGCCCCGCTCCGCCGCGCCGATAATAGCCGCTGCGCCCACAAAACGGAATTGCATTCCGCGGTGCCCCTCCGATAATTCCAGCGATGGACCGCTACCGCTTTCATTTGCCCGAGCTGCTCCCCCAATCAGGGGAAACCCCGTTCCGCCTGCCCGAGGAGGAAGCGCACCACGCACGCAACGTCCTGCGCCTCGAGGCAGGTTCGGACATCGAACTTTTTGATGGCAGCGGCCACGCCGCACCGGCGCGCCTCACCGCCGTCACCAGGCAGGCCGTCACCGCGACTCTCACCGGCCCCATGACCACCGATCCCCCCGCGCCTCTGGAACTCACCCTCGCCGTCGCCATCCCCAAGGCCGACCGTGCCGACACCCTCGTTGAGCAGGCCAGCCAGCTCGAAGTCGCCGGCCTGCAATGGCTCGATACCGAACGCTCGGTGGTCAAACCGCGCGAGGGAGGCAACAAGCTCGCCAAGTGGCGCCGGCTGGCGATCGAAACCGCTAAGCAGTGCGGCCGCAATCGCGTGCTGCAGATCCACGAGCCGCGAACGCTGGCGGCGCTGCTCGCTGATTTGCCCGCGGGTCTGCTGCTCTGGCTCGAGCCCCGCGACGATCCCGCCACCCGTCCCCTCGCCCGCCTCATACCCTCCCCCGGCTCGGCCGTCACCGCGCTCATCGGGCCCGAGGGTGGCTGGAGCGACCGCGAACGCACGCTCCTCACCGACCTCGTCCGGCACAAAAAAATTCACCGCGTCCTGCTCACCCGCACCATCCTCCGCATCGAAACCGCCGCCGCCGCCACCGCCGCCCTCCTGCTGGCTCAGCAATAGCCGCCCGAAAGTCGCGGCCGACCGCCGCCCGGTATATGATGACGGGCTATGAAACACCTGAAATTCCAAGAGCTGGTCGACGAGAAAAAAGTCGTCACCATCACCCCCAAGTACCCGCCCTACGACACCTGCATGGGCATCCCGCTGGCGGTGTCGGAAGAAATGGTGCTGCTGCACGAGATCGTCGAGTTCCATCTCGCGGGCTATTCGGTGATGCCGATTTATGAAGTCCGCGCCGTGCGCTCCAAAAAAGCGGAACGCATGGTCGAAAAAATCTTTCGCGGCGAAGGGCTCATGGACCGCGTCGGCCTCGAAGAAATGCCGCCGCTGGGGGACTGGCCCGAGATCTTTCAATGGTTCCGCCGGGCCCAGAAATTCATTCAGGTCGAGTTCTTCGAGACCAACGAGCCGGGCTTCTCCGATGAAGCCTTCGCCGTCGGCAAGATCACCGGCATGAGCGGGCGCAGCGTCGCCGTGCTCAACTTCGATCCCTCCGGTTCCTGGGATTCCGAGGCCACCGTTATCAGCTACGACAACATCAAGCGCATCCGCTTCGACACCGAATACATCCAGGTCTTCTCCAAATACCTGACCAAGGCCTGAATCCCCGGACGCGTGCGTGGACACTCACGGGGCATGATCCCATTTACTGGGAGACAGCTCACATGCAAGCGGCCAAGCGCGATGCGAGAGCCACTCGCCATTCTTGCATCACCGCCGGCGCACTCGCCTGCCTCGCTTTCGCCGCCGCCGGCCAGACCACGGCCCCTCCCTCAGCCCTCCCCGCGCCGCCCCTCCCCTCCCCGCCTCGCGCCGGCCCGCCGCTCTGGCGCATGGAGGATTCCCGTACCCACCTCTGGGGCTACGTCGACGCCGCCCTCCACTGGGTGATTCCCCCCACCTACAAGCAGGTCGCCCCCTTCGATGGCCCCTGGGCCGCCGTCGCGACTTCCGCCAAAAACGGGACCACCCTGCGGCATGGCATCATCGACACATCCGGCCGCGAGACCGTCACGCCCCAGTGGCCGCGCCCCGTGCGCTTCGGCGAAGGCGTCGCCGTCGTTCCCACGTCGGACAAAGAGGACGCCTTCCGGTATGTCGATCATGCGGGCCGCGATCTCTTCGGCCAAACCTTCATCGTCGCGGAGCCCTTCAGCGACGGCCTCGCCTGGGCCATGACCGCCGACTATCTCCGCGGCTACATCAACCGCGCCGGCAAGTTCGCCATTCTCAATGGGCGCGTCGAGGAAACCGGCGGCCCCTTCTCCGAAGGCAAGGCGGTCATCAACCGCGACGATGGCAGCTTTCGCGTCATCGATACCGCCGGCCGCGATCTCTTCAGCGCCCGCGGCCACGCCGAGAAGTTTGCGCAGGGGCGCCTGCGCTTTGCCATCGCCGCGGGCAAAGCGCAAACCCGCTGGGGTTTTTGTGACAGCACCGGCAAGGTGATCGTGCCACCGACCTACCTGGCGGCGGGCGATTTTCACGAGGGCCGCGCCGCGGTGCAGGAGTCCGGCGGCATCGGATACATCGATCTCAGCGGAGCGCCCGTCATCCCCCCGACCTTCACCGTGGCGGATGATTTCAATCAGGGCGTCGCCATCGCCGGCCGCGATGGCATGCTGGGTCTGCTGGATACCGACGGCCAGTGGTCGGTCGCGCCGCTCTTCGCCGCCGCCGATGCGCTGGTGCAGGGCAAGGCCCTGATGACCGAGCGCCTCACGCCCACCGCCACGCGCGTGCGCCTCGTGGGCGCCGGTGATTCTGCGACGCTGAACCCCGATCACATCGACGTGCCCAGCGGGCTGCTCGCGATTCTGGCGGCCGACGTTCCCGCACTGCCTGCAACTTTCGCGGGTATCGACAAACTCAGCGCGGTCCAGAAGACCCGCCTGCTGGCGGCGATCAAGGATGTCGATGCCGGTCGCGTCGAGCCTGGCTTGGCGGCGCTCACGGCGCTGCGCAAGGAAAAGGTGGGTGCCGCCAGCGTCGTTCTCGGTCGCATGTACCAGCTTGGCATCGGCGTCAAGACCGCCCCGACGCTCGCCGCCGCCTGCTTCGTCGAAGGGGCGCTGGGCGGCGATTCGTTCGCTCTTTTCGAGTATGGCCGCCTGCGCTATGGCGGGCCGGAGGGCGCTCGCGATCTGCCCGATGCGCTCGACGCCTTCATCCGCGCTGCAGACGCCAGGCATGCCCCCGCCATGCGCTACCTCGCCTTCCTGCAGCTCGACGGCAAGGTGCTCGAGGTCAACCCCGAGCGGGCCCTGGAAGAGCTGCACAAGGCAGCTCAGGCCGGCGATGCGCGGGCGCAGCTTGCCATCGGTTATTGTCTGGAGACGGGCTTTGCCTGCGCGGCCGACAGGACCGCGGCGCTCAAGGCGTACGAGGCCGCCGCCAAGGCGGGCGACGTCGACGCCATGACCAATGCCGGGCGCCTGCAGGAAAACGCGGGCGACCCGGAGGCCGCCCGCGCATGGTACAAAAAGGCCGCCCCATTCGATCCTACCGCTGCCCTGCGGCTCAAGGTGATCGAACAGGGCGGCACACCGGCGGGCACCCCTTGAGGGGCCTTATCCCGCCTTCTTGCGCGAGTAATAGGCCGGCATCGGGCTGCCAAGCTTCTTCCAGTGGGCGATGATGGCGTCCGTCTTGCCGGCGCTGTTGAGCATGTGCAGTTTGCGCTGCACCATCGAGATGATCGCCTCCCGCGCCGGTCCAAGGTAATTCCGCGGATCGAACTCGGCCGGCTTGGTGGCGAACACTTCGCGGATCTTGGCGGTCATCGCCAGACGCAGGTCCGTGTCGATGTTCACCTTGCACACGCCATACTTGCTCACCGCCATGTGAATCTGATCTTCCGGCACGCCCTTGGCGTTGGGCATCGCGCCCCCATACTTGTTCACCAGGTCAATGAATTCCTGCGGCACCGACGAGCTGCCATGCATCACCAGCGGCAACCCCAGGCAGGT
>CALCHA010000196.1 GCA_937901265.1 uncultured Phycisphaerales bacterium | reverse complement strand
TTCTTCCGCAAGAAGCGTCCGCGCCACCACCACTTCGCGCGAGACGTCGCTCGCCAGCCCCAAGGGCCCCGATGCCCCCGCCAGGCCCGCGCTCACCGAGATTGCCAGGGTCCGATCGCCCTCCGTCGGACGCGTCGCTGCCGCGGACGTCGCATCAAATTTCACCGGGCCGGCCAGCACGCGCACGCGGTCTGACGGCGCCCGCCCGCTCAGTTCGACGGGTACCTTCCTGGCATCCGGATCGCGCACGCTCACGTGCGAAAGCGCTTCCGCGGGGTTCACCGTGTCGTTGAACGCCAGTTCCAGCAGCACGCGCCCCTGCTCGTCCACCGCGAGTTGCCGCACCCGTTGCAGCTCGAGCGGCGTCGTGGAAAAGTGGGTGATCAGCGGCTTGCTGAGCGTGTAGCCTTCGGCCGACGCGACGGCCGCGGGATTGACGGTGGCCGTGAAGCTCGTCGCTCGAGGCAGCGGTTCGGTGGGCCGGAAGGTAAGGGTGTGCCCATCGGTCCACTTGAAATCGCCCCGGATGGCCGGCGCAAACGTGACGGGCGCGAGGGGTTCCTTGCCGGGCGGCGTCGGCTGCTGGCCCACATCCAGATTAAACCGCCAGGAGAACGCCGGCATCGGGTTGGCCCGGCCGGTGGCGACGATTTCGCCCTGCTCGGGCGTGAAGCGATCGACGGTGAGGATGTCTCGCCGCGGTGCACGCGCCTGTTGATAATGATCGTAGCCCACCCAGACCGCCGCATTCGCCACCGCGAACGCCGCCACCGTGATCCAAAAACGCCGCCGCCCCACAGACCCTCCGGTCACTGCCATAGCGCATCTCCGATGCGAGCCCATTCTTCACTTGTCGCAGCCGCGCCGCTCCATTGGCGGAGTATATCGTCACGCGGGCAACATTCGCTTGATGCGCCGATTTTGCCGATGACTTTTGTACCCTTCGACTTCCTCTGCCGCTGCACCGTCTGCTTGCTTTCACCGATGCCGATCGGCAAAGTAGCGGCATGAACGCCCTGCTCGAGTTCGCCCGCTCCCTGTCGCCCGCTCAGGCCGCGCTGCTGCTGCTGGGGGAAAATATCCTCCTCTTCCTGCTCTCGCTCCTCCTGGGCTATGGCCTCCTGTTTCTCTTCCGCGAGCGTCGCGTGACTGAACGTCCCGACCCCCTGCAGTGGCAGGAAGTCACCCTCGCCGGCACCTGCGTGCTGCTGAACACGCTCGTCACCCTCGCCGGCTGGTTCCTCTGGCGGGCCGGCCTCATCCGCATCTCCACGGCCATCTCCTGGCGCATCGCCCTCGACGCCCTCGTCCTCTTCGTCGCGATGGATCTGGCCATGTACCTCTTCCATCGCGTCGCCCACCACCGCCTGCTTTATCCCTGGGTGCACTCCACCCACCACCGCTATGACAAGCCCCGGCCGCTCAACCTTTTCGTCCTCAATCCCTTCGAGGTCCTGGGATTCGGAGCCCTCTGGCTGGCCCTCATCATGGTTTACCCCGCCACGTGGTATGGCATGCTTCTTTACCTCGCGCTGAACCTGATCTTCGGCACCGTCGGCCACCTCGGCGTCGAGCCCCTGCCGCGGCAATTCATGCGCCTTCCCCTGCTCAAACACCTCGGCACTTCCACTTTCCATGCCCGCCATCACCAGGACCGCGACGTCAACTTCGGCTTCTACACCGACTTCTGGGACCGCTTTTTCAAGACCCTGCACCGCCGCTACGTGCAGACGTTCGGGCGGCTCGACCCTCAACCCTCCGCGCCACAGAAGGTCGGCTGATGCCCGCCTCCACCCCAATGCCCGTCCTGTCCCCGTGGAACGCGCTGCAGCAGGACATCGTCGATTGCGAACGCTGCCCGCGTCTGCGCACCTACTGCCGGCAGGTCGCCATCACCAGGCGTGCCGCCTTTCGCGACCAGGTCTACTGGGGCCGCCCGGTGCCCAACCTCGGCTCTCCGTCGGCTCGCCTGTTGATCGTCGGACTCGCCCCCGCAGCTCATGGCGCCAACCGCACCGGCCGCCTGTTCACCGGCGATCGCTCCGGGGACTTCCTGTTTGAAGCCATGTACGCCACCGGGTTCTGCAACCAGCCGACCGCGATGCGGGCTGACGACGGGCTGCGGCTGATCGACTGCGCCATCACCGGGGCCGCGCACTGTGCCCCGCCGGACAACAAGCCCACTCCCGCCGAGCTGGTCAACTGCCAGCCCTTCCTCGACCGCACGGTGGCCTTGATGCCCCACCTCCAGGGGATCTTGTGTCTCGGCAAGATCGGCTTCGATACCGCCATCGCCCTCTACAAACGACGGGGGTGGCTGGTCCCCAAAGCGCCGCGGCCGCAATTCGGCAACGCCGCCTTGCACCTGTTTCCCGCCGCACCCTGGCTTCTCTGCGTCTATCACCCCTCCCAGCAGAATACCTTTACCCGCAAGCTGACCCAGCAGATGCTCCAGGACGTCTTCCGCATCGCGCGGGCGCACCTCCATCCTATAAAGAGGGACGGGACGCTCGTTCGCGGCAAAAATGCGAAGCCCGAAAGCGAGTGACGCATTCGGGCTTGCGGGAGTGAGTAGTGTTTGGCCGGGGAGGTGTGCAGCGGGAGTCTTAATTCAGATAGGTTCGCCGGACCCCGCGACGCGACAGGAACGCCTGCACCACTTCCGGCGCCAGCGCGACCGCATCATCCGACCCGGCCAGCGGCATCACCGCTTGCTGGATCCCCTGCCGCTGACCGCGATGTTCCGGACACAGGGCCAGCAGCTCCAGGGCCGAGAGCGGGCCGGCCGCGGCGATGTCTGCACCCAGTCCATCATTTTCGGTCACGGCTGCTCCGGTCAGGGCGATCTGCGACCGCGGCCAGAGGCCTACTTCCTGGCAGCGGGCGACCATCAGCCGCACCGCCTGCCGCTCCGCGGGAAGCCCCGCGTGCACCAGCAGGACGTCGGGCATCAGTTGGCCCGCGGCAAAGGCCACCTCTTCCATGGACAACCCCGCACCGGCGAAAAAGACCGTAAAGCCATAGACTTCCGCGAGGGCGGCCAACGCCGACGCCCCCAATTCATCGGTATGGTGCGGGCCGGCCATGACGAGCACCGTCCGATCGAGCAGCGGGGACTTCTCCGCTTCCCCCGCCAACGAATGCAGCAGCCCGGTCAGTGATCGTGCGGCCATATTCGCACCGCGGACGGTGACCGACCGGTCATGCTTCAACTGCTGGAGACATTCAATGGTGGGAAAAAGCACTTCGGCGATCAGCAGGGTGGCTGGGGCTCCCGCCTCGCGAGCCTCGGTAATCAATTGATGGGCCTGGCGAGAGCTGCCCCCCAGGACGTGGTGGGCGATGCGTTCGAGCAGGTATTCCGGCGATGTCAACATGGCGACCCTTCCTTGGGGATATCCCGGTCCGAGCCGGTGGGACCTCCCTGTCCCGCGCCGTGCCTCCAGCGGTCCAATGCCGGGGGCCCGTGATGTGCTGCGGGTTCTATCTGCAGGTGGGGGGTAGGTTGTAAAGGTGCGGCTGCCCCCTGATCAGGCGACCCGGCCGCAGCCGCCCGTTCCTACCCAGGTTTCCTATTTTCCACCAAAATTTCTTCGATTTTGCACATTTTCTGCGCAATTATAGGAGTGTTATAGGGCAAGTGGATGTCGACAACGACGCATTGACTTATAAGACGTACGTTTTCAAATCTAAAAGTGCGTTGTGCTTAATGTATAGGCAAAAGGGATCGATTCTCAAGATTTGCCTAGTTTATAGACGCCTGATCCGGGGTGAAAGGTCCTGCGTGATGGCTGAGCGTCGCTCGCCTTGTGAGGGGAGCGCCTAGGGTTAAGTGCTGGTACTGAGAGGGTTGCACCACCCCCGAGAGAATGGGCAATTTGGTGAAATAGATACCCAAACCCCCTAATCGGCACAAATTCCCCATTCGTCCCTGCAATGCCGTGGACAATCGCGCTCCCCCGTGTGGTTAGGCAAACTGGGGAAACTGTAACGAGGCAAGTAGAACCACCCACTGCACCCCGCCCGGTAACTCGCCAGGCTCGATCCCACCTCGTCCGCAGGCGCTCACCCCTGTGTGGAAAAGGTGTGGAAAACCGGTGTACGCCATTGGGGAAAGATGTGTTCTCCCGTGAATATGTCCATAAAACAGCGGCCCCTCCGCGTTTTTTGCAAGGTTCAACAGGGGGGCCGACACCGCTCCCCACCACGCGCGGGCTCACTATTGTCACGCCCTCTGTTATCGGTCCCTGCAAATTTTAGCGGTCGACCTGTGGCACGGACGTTGCCTTAGTGCTTCCCGGCTCGTCAGGACCATGGCAGGTTCCGGGATCCCACCCGGATCGCTTTCTGCCTCTTCCTGATCGGCACCAGCCGTCTACCCATCTTGCGGCTGCCCGGGTTCGCCGGGATCTACCAACGACTCGCACGAGGCGTTTCCCTGCTCGCGGCACTGGTCGCAGCGAACGCCCAAAGTACGCGCCAGTTTTCCCGGTTGTTGCCGGGAGCGCATCAGCCCCATGTTCGGAGTGTTGTGAATGGCCCTGACCTCGACCCGCTTCTCGACCGGCTCTGTCGAATCCCTGTGGGAAGCCTACCTGTTGCAACGCGGTTCGGAACAATCCAACGCCCTCGTTGTCCCCTATCTCCCGCTGGTGCGCTTTGCCGCCCTGCGGCTCGCCCGCCGCTGGGGCGGCGTCCGCCGGGCGGATGTGGATGATCTGATGCAGTTTGGCGCCCTGGGCCTGCGGACCGCCGTGGCCAGCTTCGATCCTGCCCGCGGGGTCAAGTTCGAAACGTACTGTGCCCGCCGCGTTCATGGAGCGATGCTCGACGGGATCAAATCGCAGGAGTGGGCCCCCCGCGAAGAGCGGCGCAAGCTCGCCTCCCTCGCAGCCGTGCGGGCCTGCGAGCAGATGGAAACCGGCATGCCGGCGGAAGATGAAGCCGTCGCGGCCCGGATCGGCGTCTGTGCAGGGGAGGTCCGCCGCATGGAACGCGCCGCCGCCTCGCTGA
The DNA here is from genome assembly GCA_937901265.1 of uncultured Phycisphaerales bacterium. Lineage (GTDB taxonomy): Bacteria > Planctomycetota > Phycisphaerae > WQYP01 > WQYP01 > CALCHA01. Next base: position 6,675 of record CALCHA010000196.1, on the reverse strand, counting down.
TTCACGTGAGCCTCGGGCAGGGCGGATCCAACTGGGACAGCGGCGGCGATGAAGCCGGCGGCCCGACCGTCGCCGACGAACGTGCGGAGGCACCGGAGGAAATTCTCAACCGCGAGGATGTCCGCCGCGTGCTCCTCAAGGACCTTTCCCGGGCCGAACGTCTCGTGCTGATGCTTCATTACTATGAGGACATGACCATGCGTGAGATCGGTGCGACGCTGGGCGTGAGCGGCACGCGCGTCAGCCAGCTCCACTCCCAGGCCCTCTCCCGCCTGCGCATGAAACTGGGACGCCGGGTGGATGCCCGCGGCACCATCACGCTGTGAATGGGGCGATAAATCCCCGCCTTCCAGCCCTGATCAGAGCATGCACAAATCACGCAGGCCACTCGAAGAAACAAGTATGGAAAACAGGGACTGTTTCTCCACCACGGTGCCGCCGGAGGCGGGATCGAGACAGGATGGGATGGGGGCGGCGTCGGCCAGGCAACCGCAGGATGCGACAGGCCACCGACCCGCCGGGGAAATCCGCTTCGCGTTTCGAGCGCTCTCGCCGGAGGCGGGATCGCGACTGCAGGGCACGGAGTGCCGGCAATCTTGCGAAGGACGCGAAGGCAAGGGTGGCGGGGGGACCCGGTGGATGGAATCCGCACGCGTGGCAGACAGGCAGTGCCACGCACGGGTAGCAGGACGCTCACGGGGCCGGGCCACGACAGGGAGGTTGTGGCCGGTTGACCCGGGGGGACCCGGACGGGGAACGATCATCGATTCAAAAAGAGGGTGAGTGTCGCGAGGCGGGAATCTCGGCCGCGGTTATTCCATCGCGTCGATCAGGTCCTGTTTGTCCAGCATGGCTCCCTTGAGAAACGCCGAGAGGGCTTCCGCAAAGGAGGCCGGCGAGTGTTCGCGCGCCATGTCGAAAGCCCGTCCCAAGAGGAGGAAGGGCGACTCAGGATCCGCCGCTGTCGTGCGTTGCCAGCGCAGCGAAGGGAGGGGAGAGTTGGCCTGGCCGAACTCGAGGGTGACCTGAACGTGGGGGTGGGCCGTGGCCATGGGTCTCCTTGGAATCGAAGCGGCGATCGCGTGGGATGCGCCGCCTGCCGGGGTGGTCATCCGCCAATTCACAATCGGCATGCGACAACATCTGTATGTACACGCAATTTGCACGAAGGCGAGTAGATGCTGGAAAAGGGGAGGACCACGCACCCCGCTACGGCTCAGAAAACAGGGTTTTTTGCAGCATGACCGTACATTTACTGGCGATCCCCAGCGGACATTCACACGGGGCCTGCGCTCAGCGGCGCTCGCCGAGAAGGCGCGCATAATCCGTCGGCGTATCGACATCGACGGCGGCGTGGGGCATCGGCACCGGCGCCAGTTCTGCTGGGAAGCGGGTAAGGAGCGCCTTCGCGCCAACTCCCTCGGGGAGCGCTGCGAGGTCCGGAAAATGGTCTCGACCGATCAAAACAGGGGGGCCGACCGTTTCTGCGTAGAAGGCCGCGACCAGGCTTTTCCCGCTTTCGCGATGCATCCGGATCAGTTCCTGCAAATCGCCTGCTGATACCAGCGGCTGATCGCACAGAACGATCAACAGGGCCGCGACGTTTGGCGCATGTTGGAGCACTTCTGCCAGCCCCACATGGATCGACGCGCCCATCCCCGCGGCCCATTGCGGATTGTTGGCGATTCGGACGGGCAAGCCCTGCAGCAGCGGCAGGATACGTTCCGCGTGAGCGCCGAGGACCAGGATCACCGGATCGCAGGAAGCATCGATCGCCGCCTGCGCCGCGGTTCGCAGGAGCGGCTCGCCGTGGAAGGTGAGCAGCTGCTTGGGCTCCCCGGAAGGGTGGCGCATTCGCGAGGATTCACCCGCCGCCAGGACGATTGCCGCCACGCTGGGGAGGTGCTGGTCCACACGCTCACCGCGCTGCCGAGGGCGAAGTGGTGGGGGGGAGAAGCGGGCCGGTGCGGGTGTGGAGGGGGGAGGGAATGCGCTGCGCCAGGGTCGCTTGAATTTCCGCGACGATGGCCAGCGCGATGGTCTCCGGCGAGGTGCTGCCGAGGTCCAGACCAATCGGCGAATGGACGGCCGCCAGTTGCGCCGCCGTCGCTTCCTGGCCGGCCGCGCGGAGATGGTCGAGCAGTCGCTGCGTCCGCCGTCGAGGGCCGAGGAGGCCGATGTAGGGCAGGCTGCGCGGCAGCAGGTGGGCCAGCGCGGTGGCATCGTCGGCGAAGCGGTGGGACATGAGGACCGCCGCGGAGTGGGCCCGCAGCAGGTCCGGGAGCGCATCGGGCCCCGCCGCCGAGACCACTTCCGCGGCCGGAAAACGCTCGGCGGTGGCGAGGCGGGCGCGGGAATCGACGACCGTGACGGCCCATCCAAGTTCCGCGGCCATCCGCGCCACCGGCTGCGCGTCGTTGCCCGCGCCGAAAAGCAGCAGGTGCGGTGGGGGGGCGATCACTTCCAGAAAGGCGGCGATCGCCTCATGTTCGACCCAGCGCGAGGCCGCGTTCGCCAGCGTCGTGGCGATCTCGGCCGCCCAGCGCGCCGTGGTGGGGGGGCTGACCGCCGCCAGCGCGCCGGCGGCATCGCGCGCGAAGAAATGGCCCGCCACCGCCGCTCGCTGCAGCCGTCGCACCTCCGCGACCATGTCCAGCGGTGGACAGGGGCCGGTGGCTGGAAAGCGCTCCGCCAGGAGCGTCAGCCGGCCGTGGCAACCAGAGGCCGGCCCCCAGGAGTCCTCGTCGGCGGAGTTGTCGACCGTGAGTACCGCCCGGGTCGCGGCAGCGCTGCTGCCGCGCGTGGCGGCGAACGCGTCCCGCGCCACCTGCGGCTCGAGGCATCCGCCGGAGATGGTGCCGAGCGTCTGGCATCCGGGCAGGACCAGCATTCGCGCGCCGGCCCGACGATAGGTCGAGCCCTCGGTGTGCACCAGGGTCACCAGCAGCGTCTCCTCGCCAGCGGCGCGGAGGCGATGATGGGCGGCAAGGATGGAGGGAAGGTCTTTCATGCAGCATCCATCATACCCGGCGGCCCGGGGTGAGGGGGAGCTGGAGGTGCGGCTGTAGCCTTGAATTAAGGGCGAGCCGACAGCGGTCACGAGGTGCGGGGGAGGCGGGCGAGGGCGGACTCGAGCGCCTGAGCAAAAGCCGTCTTAAGCCCGGTCATCGGCGGCGTCGCGGCGCCGAGGCATTGTTGCAGCGAGGTCACCGGCCGCGACAGACCGCACGCATTGATGAGGGCGAAGTGCTGGAGGTTGGTGGTGTTGTTGAGGGCGATCCCATGGAAGGAAACCCAGCGTCGCACCTTGATGCCCAACGCACAGATTTTGGCCAGGCCATCGGGGGCGCGGCGCAGTGGATCCTGCACCCACACGCCCGTGGCTCCCTCGGAACGCAGCCCGACGACGCCAAACGCGGCGAGGGTCTCGATGACGGCCTGCTCGAGAAGGCGCATGTAAGCATGCAGGTTGAGCCCGTACGCATTGAGCGGAAGAATCGGGTAGGCAACCAGCTGGCCGGGCCCGTGGTAGGTGATATCGCCGCCGCGATCGGTTTCGACGACGGCGATGCCCTGGGCTTCGAGCATTTTGGGAGAGGCGAGCAGGTGTTTTGCCGCGCCTGCGCGGCGGCCGATGGTGATGACGGGGGGATGCTCCAGGAGCAACAGGGCCCCGTCCGGAAACTCGCCGGCGTGTACCTGTTCGACGAGTTGGACTTGCAGGTCCCAGGCCTGCGGGTAAGGGAGTAAACCGGCATCGATGGTGTGGAGCATAGAGCGGCTTTCGCTTATCCGGTGACCAACCGAACGAGGCCATCGATGGTGGGGCGGAGCGGGGTGAGGAGCAGTGCGGGGAAGATGCCGAGGATAATGGCGGCGAGGCCGAGGGTGACGAGGATCCATTTTTCGGAGCCCGAGAGGCGGGGGAAATTCTGGTGTTCGGGGCGCGGGGAGCCCATGAAGACGCGCTGGAAAGTCCACAGCAGATAAGCGGCGGTGAGGACGATGGCCATGGCGGCGAGGCTGCCGAACCAGAGCAGGGGTCCGCCGACGCCCATGCGGCCGAGGGATTGCCGGGCGAGGAAGCCATGGCCATCGGCGGCGGAAAAGACGCCCAGGAGCACCAGGAGTTCGCCGACGAAGCCGCAGAGCCCGGGAAGCCCCATGGCGGCGAAGAAGCCGACGGCGGCCCAGCCGGTGTAGGCGGGCATCTGGGACCAGAGGCCGCCGAGCTTGGGAATATCGCGGTGGTGGGCGCGGTCGTAAAGGATGCCGACGATGAAGAACATCATGGCGGAGGTGATACCGTGGGCGATCATCTGGAAGATGGCGCCGGCGGTGGCGGTGGGGTTCATGACGGCGAGGCCCAGGACGACGTAGCCCATGTGGCTGACCGAGGAGTAGGCGACCATGCGTTTGAAGTCGCGCTGCGCGAGGGCGACGAGGGCTCCGTAGAGGATCGAGACCACGCCGATCAGGCCGACGTAGAACCAGTTGTCGGCAGCCTGTGCGGGGAAGAGGGGATAAGAAACGCGAAGAAGACCGTATGCACCGAGCTTCAGGAGGATCGCCGCGAGAATCATGGAGATCGGTGTCGGGGCTTCGACATGGGCATCGGGCAGCCAGGTGTGCAGGGGAACGACGGGAATTTTGACGGCGAACCCAGCGAAGAGCAGCCAGAAGGCGACGGCGGCGAAGCTCGCGGCATGGCCGGTGTGGGAGAAGAGCGAGCGAATGGCGGGATCCGTGGCAAGGCGCACGAGGTCGAAGACCGCCCCGCCGTCGGGGTTCATCCCGCGGGTGTGGTAGTAGATGCCGAGGATGGCGATGAGGATGCCGATGGAGCCCAGCAGCGTGTAAAGAAAGAACTTGATGGCGGCGTATTCTTTGCGGGGCCCGCCCCAGATGCCGATGAGAAAGTACATGGGAAAGAGGGAGACTTCGAAGAAAATGTAGAAGAGGAGCAGGTCAAGGGAAATGAACACGCCGATGAGCCCGGCGAGGAGGAACAGGAGCAGGGCGAAGTAGCCCTTCACGTTTTTGGCGATGCCATAAGAAGCCCAGCAGGCGATCAGGGTGATGGCGGTGGTGAGCAGGAGCAGCGGCATGGAGAGACCATCGACGCCGACGAAATACTCGGCACCGAGGGAATGAATCCAGGGGATGCGGAAGGAGAGCTGGATGGAGGAGGGGGCAAGGGTGTAGGCGGCGCGGGACCAGTCGAACCACGAGGCGGCGAGGATATTAAGCAGGAGCGTGGCGACGCAGAAGACCAGCGCGACCGGCCTCGCGCGTTTGGCCTGGCCGGGCGGCAGGGCGAGGATGATCAGCCCGCCGATGATGGGCAGGAGCAGCAGAAAAGTCAGAATGGTGGCGTGGCTGAGCAACGACGCACTCCGGGGGATTCGGCGGCGGCGTGCGCCATCAGGGACGCGCGAACGGGGGGGTCAGCACCGCCGGGAAAGCGGTCGAAGATAGGGCAAACAGGGGCGGATGTCACGCGCGGGGGGCGAGGCTTGCCGGGGCGTCGGTGGGGGGCGATTTTGTGGAGCGGCGGCCCTTCCAGGCGGGGGCGGCGCCGATGCTGGTGCGTAAGATCGCGGTCCATTGAAGAAGCAAAAACAGCGCGATGGCCAGTGGGTGCAGCAGCGCCGCAAGCGGGGGCTGCCGAAAGCGGCGGGCCGCGAGGAGTCGCGGGAGCAGCGCCAGCGCCGCGGCGGCGATCGCCAGCAGCAGCGCCGGCCGCGGGATCGCGCGGAACCAGGCCGCCACCAGCAGAAGAAAGGGGAGGACCTGTCCCGCGAAGAGCAGCAGCGTGGCGGGGAGGATGAGGCGCGGTGCGGCCAGCCCCTCGCAGGCGTTTTTGGACAGGCCGTTCCAGACCTCCGGTGCCGAGCGATACATCCGGCAATGCGCGAGATCCGTGGCGTCAAAAATATCGGTGAGCAGTCCGTGGCGGCGGAAGGCACGGGGGAGCGTGACGCCGTCGTGCAGCGAAGCGCGGATGGCCGCGTGTCCGCCGCTGCGGCGATAGGCGGCTGCGCGGGCGATAAAAAGCTGCCCGCATCCCGCGGCGTAGGCCGGGTGCGCGGAGTTGCGCATGCGCGCCAGCGGGAGGAAGCCCAGGAGGACGAAGTGCATGAGCGGAATGAGCAGCATTTCGAGGGGCGTTCGCGTGATCTGCCGGGGGAAGCCGGAGAGCAGTGCGGCGGGCGACGGTTGCAGGGCGGCGACGAGGCGTCGCAGGGCGGCGGGTTCGAGCCGCACGTCCGCATCGAGAAACAGGAGCAACTCGCCGGTGGCAAGGGTCGACAGGATGTGGCAGGCGTGCTGTTTGCCATTCCACCCGGCGGGCAGTGGCGGGGCGCGGTGCAGCGTGACCCGCCGATCACCAAAGGACTCCACGATGGCGGCCGTGCGATCGTTGGAATGGTCGTCGAGAACCAGCACCTCGACGTTCGGGTAGTCGCTGGCAAGCAGGGATTCGATGGCGGCGGCGATGCTGCGTTCTTCGTTCCGCGCGGGGATCAGAACAGAGAGCCGCGGGTGGGGCGCCAGCGACCGCGGATCGACGGCGGGAAGCCGTTTGAACAGGCGGAGATTGCGCAGAAAAAGAAGCGCGGGCAGGAGCGCGGCGAGCAGGGCGATGGCAGCGAGCGAAAGCATCAGGGGCCC
>CALCHA010000195.1 GCA_937901265.1 uncultured Phycisphaerales bacterium | reverse complement strand
CTTCGGCTCGCTCGACGGCGATCCTCCCGCAGCCATGCGGTACACCGAAGCGCGCATGGCCTCTCCGGCGATGGAGCTGATGGAGGACTTGAAGGAAGACACCGTCGACATGGTCGACAACTACGACAACATGCGGCAGGAGCCGACGGTGCTCCCGGGAAAATTTCCCAACCTCCTGGTGAATGGCTCGCAGGGCATCGCCGTCGGGATGGCCGCCAGTCTGGCACCGCACAATCTCCGCGAAATTTGTGATGGCATCGTGAAGGTCATCGCCGAGCCCGAAATCACGATCAAAGATCTGATGAAGATCGTGAAGGGGCCGGACTTTCCGACCCACGGCACCATCTGCGGCCGGCAGGGAATCGTCGACGCCTACACGGCCGGGCGCGGGCGCATCACGGTCCGCGGACACGTGGGCGTGGAGGGGGGTCTGCGGGGCAACAAGGAACAGATCGTCATCACCGAGATCCCCTATCAGGTCAACAAAAAGACGCTGGTCGAGCAGATCGCCAACTGCGTCAAAGAGGAGAAGATCAAGGACATCAGCGACGTGCGCGATGAAAGCGACCGCGAGCACGCCGTCCGCATCGTCGTTGAATTGAAGCGTGATGCCGACTCCAACGTCGTCATCAACCAGCTCTATCAATACACCCAGTTGCAGGACACGTTTTCGATCATCAATATCGCGCTGGTCAATCGCCAGCCGCGCACGCTGGGTCTCAAGGAGATGATGCAGCTTTACATCAATCACCGCATCGAGGTCATCCGCCGGCGAACGGAATTCCGCCTGAAAAAGGCCCGCCAACGCGCCCATATCCTGGAAGGGCTGATCCTCGCGCTCGCGGACATCCACAGCGAAGAGATCACCGGGCGGAAGACCTCCGGCGGCAAAATCGACCTGATGGGCGTCATCGAGCTGTTGCGCAACCGCAAGGTTTCTCCCGACGTGCCGACCGCCAAAGCCAACCTGATGAAGAAGAAATTCTCCATCGATGAAGCGCTCACATGGAAGGCGGCCATCCCCAAGGCCTTCAAAAAGCGGATCGATGAGGAAGTCAAACGCCAGGGGGGCATGACGCTCTCCAGCGCCCAGGCGGACGCCATCCTGACGATGCAGCTGCAGCGCCTTGTCGGCCTGGAAATCGACAAGCTCACCGAGGAATACAACCGCCTCGTCGAAGAAATCGAAGGCTATGAAGCCATCCTCGCCAACCACCAGCTGGTGCTCGACATCATTCGCGAAGACACGCTCGAGATGAAAGACAAGTATGGCGATGAACGCCGCACCCGCATCACCAACGATGCCTCCGACATCGACATTGAAGACCTCATCGCCGATGAACAGGTCGTCGTCACCATCAGCCACGAGGGCTACATCAAGCGCATGCCCCTCGACACCTACCGCAAGCAGGGCCGCGGCGGGCGCGTCATTCTGGGCAGCGACGCGAAGGAGGGCGACTTCATCGAAACGCTCTTTATCGCCAGCACCAAGGACTACCTCATGTTCTTCACCAACCTTGGTCGCGTCTATTGGCAGAAAGTCTATGACGTGCCCAGCCTGTCCCGCCAGAGCAAGGGCCGGTCGATCGCCAACCTCCTCGAAATGCAGGAAAGCGAGAAGCTCGCACAGGTGCTGGCCGTCCGCGACTTTGAAGATGAGGGCAAGCACCTTTTCTTCGCCACCTGCCAGGGCGTGGTGAAAAAGACGCTTCTCAAAGCGTTCGGGAACGTTATGAAAAAGGGCATCATCGCCATCGGCCTCGAGGCCAAAGACCGCCTCATCGGCGTCGCGGTCACCAACGGAAATGACCAGGTCCTCCTCGCCACCCGCGAAGGTATGGCCATCCGCTTCGACGAATCGGACGTCCGCGACATGGGCCGCCCCGCCTCCGGCGTCTCGGGCGCCGATCTTGCGGACAAGGACGAAATCGTCGACCTCGTCATCATCCCGCATGGCCAGGAAACGGGCGACAACCAGGTGACCGTCCTTACCGCCTGCGAAAATGGCTTCGGCAAACGGACCCCGGTCGAGGATTACCGCCTCACCCGCCGCGGCGCCAAGGGGGTCATCAACATCAAGACCACCGATCGCAACGGCCCGGTGGTGGGCGTGAAGCCGGTCCGCGATGGCGATGAACTCATGATGATCACGAAGGGCGGGCAGGTCGTCCGCATCGGCGTGACGGGCGAACTCCGCGAAATGGGCCGCAACACCGCCGGCGTGCGGCTGCTCCGCCTGGACGAGAAGGACAAGCTCGTCGGCGTGGCGCGGGTGGTCCCCGAGGAAGACACCGGCACCGCCCCCGAAACCCCCGTCGTGTAAAAAAACTATCGAACAATACAAAGGCCCGGCACCCACGCGCCGGGCCTTTTCTATAAACATTTCTTCCGCCGTCTCTCCCCTCACTCCCGATCCTCCACGTACCCCTTCACCCGATCCTCCCGCCGGGAAAGCTCACTCGCATAATCCTTCCCCAGCCAGTCGCGATTCTCCTTCGCCCACTCCGTCAACTTTGTTCGCGCCTGCATCGGACAGGGCCCCTCCACATACAGCTTCTCCTCCATCAGCC
>CALCHA010000194.1 GCA_937901265.1 uncultured Phycisphaerales bacterium | reverse complement strand
CGCGCGCATCGACTAGCGACCAGCGGTGACTTTGCGACGCTCGCCGCGGGTGGCGTGTACGCGCCGCCTCGCTTCATCGGCCCTGTCTCATCTGTCTGTCTCTTCGGCTACTCTTTGCCCATCTCTGATCTTCAAAGGACCTGCCCATGGTCGCCGCCTCCTTCAATAAAGTCATGACCTCCCTGTTCGGTTCGCGCAACGAACGCCTCATCAAGTCTTACCGCCGCCGCGTCAACGCCATCAACGCCCTCGAACCCTCCATCCGCCAGCGCTCCGACGCCGAGCTCAAGGCCCGCACCCAGGAACTCACCGCGAAGTTCCGCGACGGCGAATACAACGGCACCCCCGTCTCCGAAGCCGAGGTCCTCCCGGAAGCCTTCGCCATCATGCGCGAAACCATGGACCGCCAGATCGGTCTGCGCAACGCCTTCAACCCCGAGTCCGGCTTCAACCCCGAAGTCCTCCCCACGCAGGAACTCAAGGACCTCTACACCGATATCAAATTCAAATGCGTCGGCGAGCATGACTGGCGCTTCGTCGAAATCCCCCTCGCCATGTACGACGCCATCCGCGCCGTCGTCCCCGAAGACCGCCCCCCCTTCCGCGCCCGTCCCTTCGACGTCCAGCTCATCGGCGGCATGGTCCTCTTCGAAGGCAAAATCGCTGAAATGGCCACCGGCGAAGGCAAGACCTTCGTCGCCCCTCTCGCCTGCTTCATGATGGCCCTCACCGGCAAGCACACCCACGTCGTCACCGTCAACGACTACCTCGTCCGCCGCGACGCTTCCTGGGTCGCCCCCGCCTTTTACGCCCTGGGTATGACCGTCGGCTACATTCAGGCCTTCATGGACAACCAGACGCGCAAGCAGATGTACGCCTGCAACGTCACCTACGGCACCAACTCCGAGTTCGGCTTCGACTACCTGCGCGACAACATGAAGAATTCCGTCGCCGAGCAGGCCCAGGGCCCCCTCGATTTCACCATCGTGGACGAGGTGGACTCGATCCTGATCGATGAAGCGCGCACGCCGCTGATCATCTCGGGGCCGGCGCACGACGATGCGCCCAAGTACAAGTCGGCCGACGAGGTGGTGCGGAAGCTGCTTGACGCCAACAAGCCGTGGGAGCGGAGCAACGAGGCGGTCGAGGAGCTGAAGCGCAAGATCAAGGGGCTGCAGGGGGACATCAAGCCCACCTCTGACGCCGAGAAGGGCAAGGCGATGCATCGCGAGCTGGCGGCGGCGGAGGAAGCCCTGCCCAAGGCCGAGGAACGGCTTAAGGGCGAGGTCCAGATGTACGAGGTGGAGCATGACCGCAAGTCGGTGCACCTGACGCATGAGGGGATTAAGCGGGCGCAGGAATTCGCCGGCGTCGGCAGCTTCTACATCGGGGCCAACATGGACTGGCCGCACCTGCTGGAGCAATCGCTCCGGGCCTATGTGGTGTATCGTCTGGACAAGGAATATGTCGTCGAGCGCGATCCGCACGATGGCGAAATGTCGGTGATCATCGTCGACGAGTTCACCGGGCGCAAGATGGTCGGCCGGCAGTGGTCGGACGGCCTGCACCAGGCGGTGGAAGCGAAGGAAAAGCTCAAGATAAAGCCCGAAACGCAGACGATGGCGACGGTGACGCTGCAGAACTTTTTCAAGCTTTACAAGCGCATCGGCGGCATGACCGGCACGGCCCTGACCGAGGCCGACGAGTTCATGAACATCTACAAGCTGGACGTGGTGAAGATTCCGACGAATCGGCCACTGGCGCGCAAGGACTACGAAGATCTGATTTTCATGTCGGAAAAGGCCAAGTGGAACGCGATCGTCGATCAGATCAAGGATTGCCACGAGCGCGGGCAGCCGATTCTCATCGGCACGACAAGCGTGGAAAAATCGGAGCGCCTGTCGCAGATGCTGATGCGGCGGCATGGCATCGAGCATGAGGTCCTCAACGCCAAGAACCACGAGCGTGAAGCGGACATCGTCGCGCTGGCGGGGCAGCAGTATGTCGACAAGGCGGGGCGGACCGTTGGCCGCGTCACCATTGCCACCAACATGGCCGGCCGCGGCACCGACATCAAGCTGATCGGCGGCGCTCCGGAATCGGGGGGCCTCTATGTGCTGGGCACCGAACGGCATGAGGCGCGACGCATCGACAACCAGCTCCGCGGGCGCTCCGGCCGGCAGGGCGATCCGGGGGAGTCGCGGTTCTACCTCTCGCTCGAAGATGACCTCATGAAGCTCTTCGCCGGCGATTTCGTCCTCAAGGCCCTGCAGCGCCTGGGCATGAAAGAGGATGAAGCGATCGAGCACTCCTGGGTCTCGAAATCGGTGGAACGGGCTCAGAAAAAGGTCGAGGAGCGCAACTTCGGCATCCGCAAAAACCTGCTGGAGTATGATGAAGTCCGCGACGTGCAGCGCAATTACTTCTACAAGCGTCGGCAGGCCATTCTCGAAGGCTTGAACCTGCGCGATGTGATCTTCGAAGTTATCACCGAATCCGTGGATGACGCCGTCGATCGCTACCTCGATCCGCAGTACACGGCATCGGTGATTTCCGACTGGGCCCGCGAAGAGTTCAACTGCGTGGTCGAGCCGCAGGATCTGCATGATGGCGAGTTGATGATTCTCGAATCGGTGATCAAGGACCGGGCGCGGGAAGAGGCGCGTTCCTCGATCATCACCTCCCTGGACGAGTTCATGGATCCGGACGCCGATCCGGAGGACTGGGATTACAAGGGCCTCGCCGAGTGGTCGCAGAGCCAGTTCGGCGTGCAGGTCGCCCCGTCACAGCTTCAGCGGATGGACCGCGAAGGCATCAGCGAGGCCTTGATCGAGGCGGCGCTGGACCAGGTGGAACAGAAAGACTGCGCCGGGATCACGCCTTTCCTGGAGCCCAACTACGCCCACACGCAGCTTGCCGAGTGGGCCAACCACAAGTTTGACGTCCATATCACGCCCGAGGAGCTCATCGGCAAGACCGCGGCCGACACCGCCGACTTTATTCTGCTGCAGGCCCACGCAGCGTATGCCCGCCGCGAGGTCGAATACCCGGTGGAATATGCCCTCGAGGCCACACTGACCAACGGCGGCACGGAGAACATTTACGCTTCGGAACAGCTCGCCAACTGGCTCACTGGCAAGTATGGCGCGGCGTTCACGGGCGAACAGGTCCGGGCGCTGCCGGTGCCCGATCTGCACAAGAAGCTCGTCGAGATTTCCCGCACCGCCAACGAAAACATCGATCAGGAAATCGACGCGGCGGTGGACCGCCTGCCCGATTCCGCCGCCCTTGCCGCATGGGTCAGCGCACGGTTCAAAATTCCGCTGCTGCCCACGGAATATGAGGGCGAAGCGATGGACAAGCGCAAGGCCCGGCTGCACGAGTGGGGCCGGGCGTTTCTGCGGACAGAGCTCACCGAGCTGGAGCGCGCGGTGCTGCTGCAGATTTACGATTCCACGTGGAAAGACCACCTCTACGCGATGGACCAGCTGCGCGAATCCATCGGCCTGCGCGGCGTGGCGGAGCGCGACCCGCGCATCGAGTACAAACGCGAAGGCTCGCGGCTCTTCCAGGAGTTCATGAAGGGTATCCGCGACCGGGTCACCGACGTCATCTTCCGCGTCCGCCTCCAGCAGGCCAACGTGATGAAAAATGTGTACACCAATCCCGTGGAGTCCTATCAGCACCACACCAGCTACGGCGTGGCCACCTCCGATGCCGCCCAGCAGGTGCGGGCCGAACGCGTCAACGAGCCGGCCCCCCTTCCCGAAGCTCCCGTCGCCACGGCAGTCGCGGCCGGGCCGATCGTCAATGATGCCGAGAAGACGGGGCGCAACGAACCCTGTCCCTGCGGCAGCGGCAAGAAGTTCAAGCAGTGCTGCGGGCAGAACGCGTAAGTTCCCGACCGCCGTGCCGGAGAATTGAGCATACAATCAAGCGGGACAGCGGGAACGGATGCACGCCGTTCCCGCTCTCTCGTTTTTGCCATGGCTTGCTTGCGGGAATGAAGGGAGGACTTCGTGGTGGCGGAAGTTGTGTACGCGCTCGAACCCGGGTTGGCGGTCGGGGAGTTTATCGACCTGTTGCAGCGGTCGGGGTTGGGCGAACGGCGGCCGGTGGCGGAGGTAGAGCGGATGGAGGCGATGTTGCGCGGAGCGGGCGTGATCGTGACGGCGCGGAGGGAGCGGGTGCTGGTGGGAGTCTCGCGGGCGCTGACGGATTTTGCCTATTGCACGTATCTGTCGGACCTGGCGGTGGATCGGGATTTTCAGCGGCAGGGGATTGGGAAGAAGTTGATTCGGCGCACGCACGAGGTGGCGGGGCTGGAAACGACGCTGATCCTGCTGGCGGCGCCGGCGGCGCGGGGGTATTACCCCAGGATCGGAATGGAAGGGCATGATTCCTGTTGGATTGTGCGCAGCACGGGGTGGCCACGGTGAGGCGTTCGGGCGAATGGGGAACATGACCAAACGAATGTAAGTTTTGTTTTTACTATCTTACTCTTCGATTTTCTAAAGATGTGGTGGGAGGAGGATCGATAAGTAATTCTGTTGGCCAGGCAGTGTTTGCCGGGCAGTCAGTTGTTCACGGGCAGTGACCAGGCGCGAGAGATCGCGTGACGGGAGCTGCGCGGAAGGAGTATGTCATGTCGTCGGTTTCTTCAGTGGGCGGGAGCTTGCACGCCCTGTTCGGGCAGATCAGCGGGACGGATGGGGCGACGGCCTCTTCGAGCGCGGCGGCGACGGCGCCGGCTGCCGGTTCGGAGCCAACGTCGGAGACGCAGGGGCACCATCATCACAAGGGTGGGCACAAGGGGGTTTCGAGCGCCGTGGAGTCGTCGGTGACGGATGCGTTGAACCATGCACAGCCCGGAGATGACCCCAATGAGGTGGTCAAAAATGCGATTGCCGCGGCGTTGAAGAAGTCGCAGGATGGGGGCGACGCGCAGACCGCACAGCAGCAGGGCGGGGCGGCCGGGCAGGCGGGCCAGGCTGCGGGAGGGACTTCGCCGAGCGATTTTGAGGCGCTCTTGAAGTCGCACGGGGTGGATCCAAAGCAGTTTCAACAGGATTTTCAGGCGGCGACGAGCGAAACGGGAAATGGCGGCGGGGTGGATTATCCGACGTTGTTCAAGAGCTTCCCTGCGGGATCGACGGTGGACACGACGGCGTGAAGAAGGCACTCGCGGCGATCCGGCGGCGGAGCTGCCGGCATCTTTTTTTCGGAGGAGCCCTGGGGAGCCCGGCGTCGCAAGGCGGCGCGGGAGGCCGCGAAGACCAAGCGGGATCGGGGGTCATTTTTGACAGCGACGGGTTGGATATCGGCCGCAGCCGGTAGCCGGCGGGGACGCCCGCGGTACTGGGGCTGGCCGCATTACGGGTGGTGGCGTTGGTTGAGCTTGGGGAAGAGGGGGCCGAGGAGGTTGGGGAGGGAGAGATCGGGGAGCGGGGCGGGCGGACAGAGGGGAAGCAGAG
>CALCHA010000193.1 GCA_937901265.1 uncultured Phycisphaerales bacterium | reverse complement strand
ACCGCGTCACCGAGATCGGCGAACTCCTCACCACCACCTGCGGCAACGGCGGCTGCAACAAGTCGATCACCCGCGACAAGCTGCTCTCCTACATCGAGCAATCGGGTGGCCGGGAATACCCCTTTTCCGAGTCCGGGCGGGTGTTGCGCAACGCCACGGTGCAGGACCTGGCCGAGCAATCCAAGCTGGACGAACAGAAAACCAAACACCTGCCACTGGCCAAGGAACTCGTCGTCCGGCACAACCTCCCGATGAAGATCGTGGATGTGGAATATCTGCTGGGCGGGGAGCGCGTGCTGTTTTATTTTGTGTCCGAGCAGCGCGTGGATTTCCGCAACCTCGTCCGCGATCTCGCCCAGTCGCTGCACACGCGGATCGAGCTGCGCCAGGTCGGGGCGCGGGATGAGGCCCGGCTGGTCGCCGATTACGAAAAGTGCGGCCAGCATTGCTGCTGCAAGCAGTTCCTGAAGGTGCTGACCCCCATCTCCATGCGCGCCGCCAAGGTGCAGAAGGCCACCCTCGATCCCACCAAGATCAGCGGCCGCTGTGGCCGGTTGATGTGCTGCCTGCGGTATGAGGACGAGACGTACGAGGAGCTGCGGAAGAAGCTGCCCCGGCGCAACACCCGCGTGCAGACCGAAAAGGCCGACGGGTGGGTGATCGATGGCCAGATTCTCACGCAGCTGGTGCTGGTGCAGTATGACGACGGCAAGCGGGAGGCGGTTCCGATGGAAAAAATCCTCGGCTTCGACCGCCCCAAGCCGGTGCTGCCTGATGGCCGCACGATGCAGAGCCCGAATGACCGGCCCCCTCCGGGCGCGGAGTTGCCGCCCGGCCGCGGCCCCCGTGGCGCGCGTCCCGCTCCCGGCGCGCCGCCGATGCGCCCCCAACGTCCCCGTCCCGGTGCCCCGCTCGGCGGCCCAACGGGTGATCCGATGGCCAGGAGTGGCCCCACCGGCGGTGACCTGAACGCGGGGGGTGACGGTATCGACGATCTCATTGCCGACGCCATGGATGACCTCACCGCCCGGACGCTGCCGGAACCGCCGACCGCCATGCCGCCCGCCGCGAGCAATCCCTCCACCCCGCGGCCCTCCACCCCCCCGACCCCGGCCCCGCACGCGCCGACCCCGCAGCCGCCCGCACCACGCGCCTCTCAGCCGGGCCCCCGGCCGACAACGCCGGGCCTGATCAAACGTCCTCCCGGGGCACAGCGTGGCTTTCGCCCGCCGCGGCGTGACATCTCGCCGCCGAACCCCAACAGCGCGATTCCCTCCACCGAAGGCTTTCCTCCCGGCCCGCCGGTGCAGCGGCCGGCCGCCGCGCCGCCGCCGCCGCCCTCCCCCCCTGCGTCTGCGAACGAATCGCCCCCCGTCACCCTCGATGCCTAAGCTCAACCGAACGGCC
>CALCHA010000192.1 GCA_937901265.1 uncultured Phycisphaerales bacterium | reverse complement strand
CGCGCTGCTTACGACTGCTTCGCATCGTCGGGGCGATCGTTGCCCAGGCTCTCGCGCATGGTGGTGTCGGCCATCACGTTTTTCATCTTGTAGTAGTCCATGATCCCCAGGTTGCCGGCGCGGAAGGCTTCCGCCATCGCCAGCGGAATCTGCGCCTCGGCTTCGATGACCTTGGCGCGGTTCTGCTGCGCTGTGGCCTTGAATTCCTGCTCGAGGGCCACCGCGAGGGCGCGACGCTTTTCGGCTTCCGCCTGAAACCGCCGCATGTCGGCCTCGGCCTGCTTGGCCTGGAGGTTCGCGCCCACGTTCTCGCCCACATCGATGTCCGCAATGTCGATCGACAGAATCTCAAACGCCGTGCCCGCGTCGAGCCCCTTGTGCAGCACCGTCTTGGAGATCGTGTCAGGATTTTCCATCACATGCTTGTACGTGTCCGACGAACCGATGGCAGTCACGATGCCTTCGCCGACGCGCGCGATCACCGTCTCCTCCGTCGCCCCGCCGATGAGTTGCTGAATGTTCGTCCGCACCGTCACGCGGGCTTTGACGCGCAGCTGAATCCCGTCCTTCGCCACGCCGTCGATGGTCTGCCGGCCGGAAGCGACGTTGGGCACGTCAATCACTTTGGGGTTCACGCTCGTCTGCACCGCATCGAGCACGTCGCGCCCGGCGAGGTCGATCGCCGCGGCCCGGTTCCAGGGCAGTTCGATGTCCGCGCGGTGCGCCGCGATCATCGCACGCACCACGTTGGGCACGCGCCCGCCCGCAAGGTAGTGGCTTTCCAGCATGTTGGTCGTCAGGTCCTGCAAGCCGGCCTGCACCGCGGTGATCCGCGAGGTGACGATCTGCCGCGAGTCCACTTTGCGGAACCGCATCCCGATGAGCGAAAAATAGCTCACCCCCGCCCCGGCCGAGAACGCCTGCAGCCACAGGCTGAAGAAGTTGGCGATCACCGTCACGACCACCAGCGCGACGGCCCCGACCACCAGCACCAAAATCCACACCAGTGGATTCCAATCCTGCGGCGGCGTTGCCCCCAGAAGTCCTGCAAAAATTTCTCCGACCGCGGCCATTTGCATAAATGCCCCTTCCTGTCGATGTGCTTGTTGAAAAACCGGATTGCTCAGCAGAATAGACCCCCCGCCCGCCACCGTCAATACGCGATCGCCCCCTCGTGCGCCCAGACAGTTGCCGCAGCGCGCAGCCACTCCGCATGAGGAGCTCATGACGGAGTGGCTGATCGTTTGCAGTATTCCTCCCCCCCACCGGTTACCGCCGACGACGCGTCAGCAGCGCCCCGGCTCCGATCGCCAGGACACTCAGCGATGCGGGCTCGGGCACGGGGTTGCCGGTGCCGGTGAGCCGCACGTTGTCAAAGGCCGCTTCATTGCGAATGCTGGAGGGCGGGTTGGTGGTGGGGTCCAGCATCGTGTTGGTTTCGGTGATGCGGATGGACAACTGCTGGCCCACATAGGAAGCGGCGGTGAGGGCGTCCAGGGTGGCCGAGAGGTCGATGAAGGTGCCTTTGGCCACGGTGCCGACATTCACGAAATTCGAGGCCACCACCGTGTTGCCCGCGAGGAGCGAGATCGTGGCAGTGCCCGCCGGGTAAACATTGTCCATGCGGTTGCCGACGGCGACGGTCAGGGTGTAGCCGATGCCTGCAACAATGGAGGGCAGGCTGTTGGTGGAGGGGGTAAGCTGGAGGTTGGCAACATAGCCGGGGCGTGCGGCGGCAAGATAGGCGAATTGGGTGCCGGCGGGAAGGGAGGCAAATTGGGCTGCCGTGTTGCCGAAGACACCGCCAGCGCCGAAGAGATCGCCGCTGATGTCCCAGTTGGAAATCGCGTTGTTGGAATCCGGCGTCCCACCAAGACTTACGTTGCCGCCGGTGCGGATCGGATTCTCGAACGAGTAGTTCGGGACGGCGATCGAAAAGTCGGCCCGCGCGGTCAACCCGCCGAAAAGTCCCATGCCCACAATGGACGCCACGAGGCACGTTGAACGTCTGTTAATCACTCGACCCTCTCCTGAAGAATCAGCCACACGGCTTTGTGTACGGTATCGGTGCCTTATTATGGGTGATAAACGGGCCGACGCAAGCGCGATGTCGCAAGATTTGGTTTCCGCCGTGCAATTTTTGCCGCTTCACGTCACAACCCCTACAATCGCTGCCGTTTCGCCGCTATTCCCTGACACCTCGCCCGGAGGCCGCGCATGGCAGGTCACTCCCACTGGAAAAACATCAAGCGGAAGAAGGCCGTGGTCGACGCCCGCCGCGGTCAGGCGTGGTCCAAAGTTGCCCGTCTTATCATGATTGCCGCCAAACGGGGGGCTAATCCGGACGACAACGTCGCCTGCGCTACGCCTGCGACAAGGCCCGCTCCGTGAATATGCCCAACGACACCATCGAAAAAGCCATCAAAAAGGGCTCTGGCGAAGGGGGGGGGCAGGACTTCGAGGGGGTCCTCTATGAAGGATACGGGCCGGGCGGGGTGGCGATTCTGGTGGACGCCCTGACCGATAACCGCAACCGCACGGCGGGCGAGGTCCGGCTGATCTTCGACAAGCATGGCGGACAGCTTGCCGGGGCGCATGCGGTGGGGTGGATGTTCACCAAAAAGGGGGTGATCAACATCGAGCGGGGCCAGATATCGGAAGAGCGGCTGATGGAGATCGCCCTCGAAGCCGGCGCGGAGGACGTTCAGACGTCCGACGAGGGCCACGAGGTCACCACCACGCTGGCCGCCTTCGAGACCGTCCGAAAAACTTTGATTGCGAACAAGATCGAGCTGGCCCATGCCGACCTTGTGATGGTTCCGTCGCAGACCGTCGCCACCGCCGGCGAAAATGCCGAAAAGCTGCACAAAATCACCGACGGCCTCGAGGCCAACGACGACGTCCAGAACGTCTACACCAACGCCGACCTCCAGGAAAATACCACGCTATGACGGTCGCCTCGGGCGTCACAGAAGAAGCACCGGCACCACCGCCCCCGCTTCCACGGCCGGCGCTCCCGGTTCCCGGATCAGCAGGCCCTGCGCCTGGCCAAGCGTGAACAAATCGGCGCTCCCTTTCCATGCCAGCGGTGTCAGCTGCACCCGCGCCGTCGCAGCGTCCACTGCCACCGCGCAGGGCCGGTAAAACGCGCGGTCGCCGTTGGCCTCGAGCGCGACCGTGGTGCAACCAGCGCTGGAGCGGTCAACGTCGCGCTCCCCGGTCAGCGCCCCGAGGATCGCCCGCACGAACCGGTGGAAGGTCACGAATGCCGACACCGGATTGCCCGGCAGCCCCGCGACGTACTTCCGCCCCGACGCCCCGTCGCGCGTGCCAAAAATGAACGGCTTGCCCGGCTTGATCCGCACCTTCGCAATGTGAATCGCCACCCCCAGCTCCGTGAGCAGCGGGGGCACCAGATCGCGCGTCCCCATGGACATCCCGCCCGAAACCAGCAGCAGGTCCGCCTCCGCCAGCCCGCGCTCCAGCATCGCACGCAGGTCCGCCTCGCGGTCGCCCACCACGCCCAGGTCCAGCACCTCCGCCCCGGTGTGCCGCACCAGCTCCGCCATCATCGGGCCGTTGGAGTTGCGAATCTGGCCCGGGCCCGGGGTGGCGGCGATCGGCACCAGCTCGTCGCCGGTGGTCAGGATCGCCACCCGCGCTCGCCGGACCGCCACTTGCGCCGCGCCCGCCATCGCCGCCAGCGCCATTTGCGCGGCATGGAGCGTCTGGCCCGCCTCCAGGATCCTTTGGCCGGCGCGCGCGTCGGCCCCCCGTTTCTGCATTCCCTGCCCCGCCGCCAGGGGCCTTTGCAGCATCACCGTCGCGCCTTCCACCCGGGTGTGCTCCACCATCACGACGGCGTCCGCCCCCGCGGGCAAAGGCGCGCCGGTGTTGATGCCGAGGGCCTGCCCGGGGAGGAGGGGGCCCGGGAAGAGCGGGCCGCCGGCGTCCTGGCGGCCGACGATGCGGAGGGAGGCCCCGGCGCGGGCGTCGGCGCTCAGCAGGGCAAAGCCATCGACCATGGCGCGGTCGAAGGGGGGACTGTCGATGTCCATATAGAGGGGCTCGGCGAGCAGGGCGCCCGCGGCGCGGCTGAGGGCGAGAGATGTTGCGACCAGCGGACGAGCTTCGCGTGTTACTATGGCCAGGGATTCTTGAACGGTCAGCATGGGGCTGGTCCTTTTCTTCAGGGAGTGTTTTTCGGGTGTCGGTCGCGGCTCTGAACGGTCGGGCGGGGGTGTTTCTTGACTTCGAGCATGTGTATGGTAG
The DNA here is from genome assembly GCA_937901265.1 of uncultured Phycisphaerales bacterium. Taxonomy (GTDB): domain Bacteria; phylum Planctomycetota; class Phycisphaerae; order WQYP01; family WQYP01; genus CALCHA01. The sequence continues at coordinate 11,829 of CALCHA010000192.1, read as the reverse complement.
GGTCCTTCGACCATTTAGATTACACTGGGTGTCCGAGTTCTAAAGATTGCGCGCAACGAGAAGATGAGGCATGGCAGAAACACCAGCAGTTGTAGATGCGAATGAAGGCCCGGGCAAGGGGGATCCCTATTTCCTGCGCGCGGCCCAGGTGGCCGCGACGGGCAACTTCGACTACGCGATCGACATGTATATCCAGGGGCTGCAGCGCGAGCCGTTCAATATTGAGGAGCACCGGAAGCTGCGCGAGGTGGGGTTCCACCGGAAGGTAGCCGGGGGCAAGCCCGCGGGGGGAATGTTCGGCACGAAGACGCCTTTCAAGGGCAAGACGCCCAAGGAGGCGATGCTGAACGCGGAGTACCTGCTGGCGAAGGATGTGGGGAACATCACGCACATGGTGAACATGGCGAAGAGCGCGGCGGAGCTGAACCTGGCGGAAGTGGTGATGTGGATCGGACCGATTCTGCAGGAAGCGAACCGGACGAACAAGTCGCCCAAGGTGGACCTGTACACGGATCTGGCGGCGCTGTTTGCCAAGGTGGGGGACTACGCGCGGGCCAGCCAGGCGGCGGAACTGGCGCGGCTGCTCAAGCCGTCGGATGGGGCGCTGGACAACCTGGTGAAGCAGTATGCGGCGCAGTCGACGCTGAAATCGGGGAATTACGAGAAGGGCGGGGACTTCAAGGAGTCGATCAAGGATCGCGATCAGACCAAGAAGCTGATGGAGGAGGAGAATCTGTCGCAGTCGGACGATTACCGCAGGAAAGCCGTGGAGGCGGCCCGGGCGGATTACGAGCGCAATCCTCACGAGATGCAGTTCATCCAGAAGTATGCCAAGGCGCTGGCGGACACCGAGGATGAGGCCAGCGAGAACCTGGCGATCGAGGTCTACACCAAGGCCGCGGCGGCGACGAAGGTGTATCGCTTCAAGATGGCGGCGGGGGATGTGCGGATCAAGCAGTTGAAGCGCAACCTGAACCTGCTGAAGGAAGCGGCGCGGCAGCATCCCGACGACGCGGACCTCAAGGGACAGATCGAAAAGGCAATACAGGACCGGGCGGAATTTGAGCTGGGGGAATTTAAGGAACGCTCGGACCGTTTTCCGACGGACCTGGTCATCCGCTACGAATATGGGCGGCGGCTCTATGAAACGGGGCACTTCGACGAAGCGATCGGGGCGCTGCAGGAGGCGCAGAACAATCCGAAGTACCGCGTGGAGTCGCTGCACCTGCTGGGCCGGGCGTTCATGCAGCAGAAGATGCTGCCCGAGGCGCTGGACACGCTGAAGCAGTCGATCGAGGACTACGACATGGCGATGTCGGGGGACACCAAGAGCAAGGGGCTGCATTACTGGTATGGCCGGGCGCTTGAGGACTCGGGCAAGGTGCAGGCAGCAATCGATATTTATTCGCAGGTGATCCGGTGGGAGTTCAACTACCTGGACACAAAGAAGCGGCTGGCGGAGTTGCGCGGGCAACTGGCGGGGTGAGGTGGGGCACCCTCCTTGTCCAGGAACGGAAACGGCCTGGTTCGAGAGTCGAGACCGAAACACGAAGTAATGAAGGACCCCCGAAGTTCACGAAGGGGTCTGGCAGAGTTTGGACACGTTTCTCTGAAAGCGTTCCATGGCTCGAGGGATCGCGCGCCTAGGGTCAGCGCCTTTGTGCCCTTCGTGGGTCCTTCGTCCCTTCGCGTTTTAGCCCGGACTCCCGAAGAAAAGCGTTTCTGTCCCTGGTCAAAAATGTCTAAAATCCAACCCCTGACGGCCGCAGCTCTGTTGTTCGCCCAGTGCGAAAAACAACGGGCAGCGGTAGGACGAGGGAACGGATTGGAGCGGACTCAAAAGTAGAGGACGCAGAAGAGGATGACCCAGACGATGTCGAGGAAGTGCCAGTAGGCGGCGGCGTAGCGGACGCCGGGGTGGTAGTTGGCGGAGTATTTTCCGCGCGAGGCGAGGGTGCTGACGACGCCGAGGGGGATGAGGCCGCCGATGACGTGGGCGGCGTGGAGGCCGGTGAGGACGTAGAACATGCCGAGGTATTGCCCGCGGAGTTGCATCTCGGGGCCGATGCTGTCGTAGAACTCGATCCAGTTGAGGGTTTGCATGGCGAGGAAGAGCAGGCCCAGGGCGAAGGTGATCCAGAGCATGAGGGCGAGGCCGCGTTCGCTGCCGCGCTGGATGGCGCGCAGGGCCATGTGAATGGTGAGGGAGCAGGCGAGGATGACGATGGTGGAAAGCCAGAGGGTGGAGGGGATCCTGGGGAAGCCCGGAGGGGGCCAGACGGAGGCGCGGGAGCGGATGAGCAAATAGGCGATGATGGAGGCGGCGAAAAGGATGGTGAGGGAGACCAGGAGGACCGCCATCCCGATCGTGCCGGCACCGGAGATGTGCAGGCGCTTGTCCGAAAATTCATCCGTGGGAGGGTCTTGTAGCCCGGACATGGAAAGCCTTCATCGTACAGGCCCGTCGAAAACGCCAAGGGGCCTGAGTTGCAGGATGGCGAAGGGGGCGGGGATTGAGGTCGCGGCCGCGCGAGGGGCCAGAAAAGATACGCGGGGGGCAGCGTTGCGGGTCAGTGGTTGGCTGCGGGCGCTGCTGCTCCCGGGGGAGCCGCGGGGGCGACGGTGCCGGGGACCGCGGTATCCTGATGCACACCGGCAGTGTCGCCCTCTGCCTTGAGCGGCACGTGCTTAACCTCGACAGCCTGGATGTCCCAGACAGAACGGTGGTATTGGCCGGAATCGAGCATGGAGAGGCTGATGAAGAGCGCGACGAAAATGAGGCACCCGACGAAGACGATGGAGTTGAAGGGGCGGTCCCAGCGAAGGTGCATGAAGTAGAGCACGACGAGGGAGGCCTTGAGCACGGCGATGGCCAAGGCCACGATGAGGTTGGCTTCGCCGAAGTTGACGTAAGAGACGGCGACGGTAAGGACGGTGAGGCAGACGAGCGATCCAAAGACGGTCGCAAGAACGCGCATGGAAACGACGTGTCCGACGCCATGGGCGGGATGGCCGCCGAATTCTTCATTGGAATGGGGGGGCGGCGTGGCGGGGGCGAAATCGCCGTGCCTTGCCGGGGGAACCGGCGTGCCGTGGGGATTGAGAGGGTTGTGGGAGATGTCGCTCATAGCGTGGAAGTCCTTAAGAAGCGCCGGCCGAGGGAGGCGGCCTCAGGAAATCAGGTACAAGAGGGGGAACAGGAAAATCCAGACGAGGTCGACGACGTGCCAGTAGAGGCCGACGAAGTCGACGGGGGTGTAGTATTCGGGGCCGAACTCGCCTTTTCGGGCGCGGAGCATGACCCAGGTGATGAGGGCCATGCCGGCGAGGACGTGGATGCCGTGGAGGCCGGTCATGAGGAAGTAGATGGAAAAGAAGACCTGGACATTCTTGGGCTCATCGCCGATCTCATGGGTGGTGGTAACGGTGGCCTCATTGTTCCTGCGGGCCTGTTCCTGCGAGAGCCATTCCGGATTGAGGCCGGCAGGGCCGATGGGAGCGCGCTGGACTTTGGATTGTTCGAAGGTCACGCCGTTGGCGGTGTGAGCGTACTGGGGGGCGTCCTTCTGGACGGTTGGGCCGTTGGCATCTGGGAGGACGACGGTCTCGGGGCCCTGGGTGGTCTTTTCGATTTTACCGATTTCATCGGGGCGTTCAGTGGGATTGTAATGGACGCCGGGGTAGAGCCGTTCGTGGAACTTGGCCTGGTATTCGACGTATTTGATGCCCATGAACACGCCACCGCAGATGACGGTGATGCCGAGCAGGCCGACGCAGAGTTTACGCGAGCCCATCTGGGCGGCGCGAACGCCCCAGGCCATGGTGAAGGAGGAGAAGATCAGGACGAGGGTGTTGATGCCGCCGTAGACCTTGTTGAGGTAGAGGTGGGCATATTCAAAGACTTCGGGGTGGCGGGCGCGGTAGACGGAGTAGGCGCAGAAGAGGCCGGAGAAGAGCAGGATTTCGGTGGTCAGGAAGAGCCAGAGGCCGAGCTTGCCGGAATCGAACTGCTGCTGCGGGGTATCGAAGTGGTGCGCCAGGAACTTGGGGTGCGCGTGGTCATGATCCTCCCCATTGGGGCCGTGATCATCGTGGGTGCCTTCAGCGATTGTCGTCATGTCGGTCTCAATAGAGGCCTGAGAAGTTTATTTTCACGAACGGGAGGGGGAGGGGGTTATCCGGGATCCTGATGTCCGGTGGCCGCCTGACGGGGGATGGGGGTCTTCGTGGTGTAGGACTCTGCGAGGCGGTTGTCGCGGACGTAGCCCTGGAGGGAGTCATCCCAGACGAGATTGGACTGGTCGTAGGGATCGCCGACGTGGGGCGGGCGCTTGAAGTTGTCGTGCGGCGGCGGCGAGGTGCAGGCCCACTCGAGGGTGGCGGAACCCCAGGGGTTGGCCGGAGCCTTTGCACCGCGGAACAAGCTGTAGATCAGGTACCCCGCGGTAAGGGCGAAGCCGACGAACTGGATGTAGGCACCGATGGTGCTCATCACGTGGTAATCCTGATAGACAGGGAGGTAGGTGGCGTAGCGGCGGGGCATGCCGTGGGAGCCCATGACGAACTGGGGGAGGAAGGTCGTATTGAACCCGATGAAGACAAGGGCGCAGCCGATCTTGCCAAGGGTTTCGTTGTACATGCGGCCGGTGATTTTGGGCCACCAGTAGTGGACGCCAGCCATGAAGCCCAGGAGGGTGCCACCGAACATGACGTAGTGGAAGTGGGCGACGACGAAGTAGGTGTCGTGGAGGTGGACGTCGATGGAGAGGGTGCCGAGGAAGACGCCGGTGAGGCCACCGATGGTGAAGTTAAAGAGGAAGGAGAGGGCGTAGCACATGGGGGTCTGGAGCCAGATGGAGCCCTTGTACATGGTGGCGAGCCAGTTCCAGACCTTGATGGCGGAGGGGACCGCCACGAGCATGGTGAGGAAGGAGAAGATGGTGGCGAGCATGGTGGACTGGCCGTTGGGGAACATGTGGTGTCCCCAGACGAGGAAGCCGATGATGGCGATGCCCAGGGAGGACATGGCGATGAAGCGATAGCCGAAGATGTGTTTGCGGGAGAAGGTGGAAATGACTTCGGACATGACGCCCATGGCGGGGAGGATCATGATGTAGACGGCGGGGTGGGAGTAGAACCAGAAGAAGTGCTGGAAGAGCACGGGATCGCCGCCATATTCGCTGTTGAAGATGCCGATTTTAAGGACGCGCTCCATGATGAGCAGCAGGAGGGTGATACCGAGAACGGGGGTGGCGAGGACCTGAATGATGGAGGTGGCGTAGGTGGACCAGAGGAACAGGGGCATGCGGAACCAGGTCATGCCGGGCGGGCGGAGTTTGTGGATGGTGACGATGAAGTTCAAGCCGGTAAGGATGGAGGAGAATCCCAGGACGAACACGCCGAAGACCATGAGCGAGACGTGGGTTTCGCTTTGGGCGGAGTAGGGGGTGTAGAACGTCCAGCCCGTGTCGATGGCGCCAAGGACGATGGAGGTGACGGCGAAAATCGCACCGAAGACGTAGAGGTAGAAGGAGAAGAGGTTGAGTCGGGGGAAGGCGACGTCCTTGGCGCCCAGCATGACGGGCAGGATGAAGTTGCCCAGGGCGGAGGGGATGCCGGGGATGAGCACCAGGAAGATCATGATCGCGCCATGGAGCGTGAACATCTGGTTGTAGAGCTTGTAGTGTTCGGAGCCGACGAAGAGGGCGCCCTCGGGGACGAGGAGCTGGGTGCGTACGAGCATGGCGAAGATGCCGCCGACGAAGAAGGCGACGAGCACGGCCACGAGGTACATCACGCCGATGCGTTTATGGTCGAGGGTAAACGCCCAGGACTTAAAGCCGCGGGTGTGGTTGAGGTAATTGTCACCGGGGAGAGCCTCTGGCCTGCCATGGCCAGCGAGGTCGGGTGCGATGGTCGTCATGATACGTCCTGCCTGTTACTGATTCTGGGTCGTTGGAGCACTGGCCGCATTGCCCGCAGCGCCGCCGGCGGCTTCGATCGCCTTGACGTGCTCGGGGGTGAATTCCGGATGATGATCAGGATGCTTGTCGGCATCGTAAAGTTCCGAATCTGCGGGGATGGGGGGGGTGTAGTGGGTGTTACCGATACTCTTGATGTAGGTGATAATAGCACGGAGCTCCTCGTCTTTGGGAGCGGTCGGAGAAAATTGGCTCTCAAACGAGGGCATCTGGTCGCTGAAGCCCTGCACAATCTTGGCGCTGGGGTGCAGGACGGACTCGGTGATGTAGGCTTCCCAATTGGCGTCGGAATCCGAGGCTTTCAGGGGCGCGGTCCCGGGAGGGGCGGCAAATTGTACGTCGGTCTTCCAGAGGTCCTTCCAGGTGGGGCCGGTACCCTTGGTGCCATCGATGGTGTGGCAGCTGATGCAGCCCTTCTGCTCGTAGAGTTTGTGGCCGAGTTCGACGTAGGGGATCCAGCGGGACTTGCCGGTGTTGCCATCCTTTTCCTTGAACGGATTTGCAACCTGGGCCATGGCGTCGGCGTAGTCCTTTTTATCGAGGACGCGGACGACGCTGTGCATTCGCGAGTGGTCCTGGCCGCAGTATTGGGTGCAGAAGAGGGGGAAGCCATCCTTGGGGGAGAGCTCTTCGGGGATGAACCAGATATTGGTGGTGCGGAAGGGGATGAGGTTGCGTTGGGTGCGAAACGCGGGGATGTAGAGGGCGTGGAGGACGTCGGTGGAGTGCAGGTTGAGCACGACCGGAACGTCTTTCTGGACATAGAGGATGTCCGAGGTGCCCCCGTTGGGGTACTGGAAGCTGAAGCGCCACTTCTGGCCGGTCACGTCGACGACCACCGCGTTGGTGGGCGGGGTGTCATAGTTGAGGTAGCCTTTGAAGCCGATGAAGAAGAAGCAAATCAGGATGACCACGGGGACGACCGTCCAGATGATCTCCAGGGGGGTGTTGTGGGTGATCTCGGGGGTGGCATCGTTGGGGGTGCGGCGGCGGTACTTCAACACGAACAGAAGCATCACCACGACCACCAGCACGAAGAAAAAGCCGGTGACGCCCAGCACCACGTTCCACGCCCAGTCGACATCATGCGACAGGTTGGAAGCCTGCGGAGGCAGGAAGAAGGTGTCGGTTTGTGCCAGTGTCCACAAATTCATCATTACAGTCCTGACCTTCCGGGACTCGTCCGCTCTGGGTCATTTACATCATTCCCGCCGCCCGCCGCTGGGTCGCGCGTGGCCTCGGACGCATCGCCCGTGGCCGATTCATCAGTTTCCTCCCCCGTGTCACCCACCGGGCGCCCGCGCATTTCCCCGCGCCACATGATGGCCAGGAAAACACCGACGCAGGCAATGGTCAGCAGTCCGCCGGCCGTGCCCGCATAGAACCAGGGGTTATTCTCATAGCGACCGGTGTTGGGGTTAAAGTGCATCGCGCCGCAACAGAGAGCCAGGTTCAGCATCCCGCGACCCAGTTTTCCATGCGAGGCATCCACGAGGGCCAGATGCAGGGTGTCGGGCTCGTAGGTAATGCCCAGGATGGTCTGCGAGAGGCGACCCTCGGGCGTGACCACGAAGATGCCCGTCGAATGCAGGAACTTGTCGCCGCCCTTGGGGTAGGGGTTGCGTTTGAACCCGAAGCCCACCGCATCGGCGAGGGCCTGGATATTCGATTCGGTGCCGGTGAGGTAGGTGAAACCCGGAGCGGTGGGGCCAAGGCCGATCTTCGCCTGATAGAGTTCCTTTTTCTTCGCCGAGTCCGCGGGCGTGTCGTCGGGATCAATGGATACCACGACAATCCGGTAATCGGCACCGAGTTTGAGATTGCGCGGTCCGGAAAGCACCGCATCCACCAGCGCCTGCTGATTGAAGCCGCAAAGGCTGGGGCAACTGTAGTAGACAAGCGAAAGGATGACCGGCTTGCCGTCGCTGAATTCGTCGCTGAGGTGGACCTTCTGGCCATCGGAGCGGGTAAAGGCGGCATCGAGCGGCAGCATGGTGCCGGTCTTTTCCAGAATGGTGGGGTTTTCGACGGGCAAAAGGGGCCCGGTGGGCGGAAGGTCTTCGCGGTACTGCGCAACGGCCAGCCCAGCGCTGCCCAGAAGGAGCGCGACCGCGAGGCATGTCCCTGCCGCACGCTTTAGAAGTTGTGTTGATCCATAAAACATCATGGTCCTGACTTACCTGCCCTGCGTGTTGCCAGCGCCGGCGGCCGGCGCTTGGGCATAAGCCTGCACCGTCGACTTGATCGCCTGGTCGATGGGAATGCGAACGACCTTTTTGGCCTCTCCGCCCATGCCCGCGTGGTCGTTCCAGCTGGCAGGTCCATTCAACTCGGCGAGCTCCTGGTAGTGCAACTGGCCCAGCGGTGTTGCCAGGTCATATTGCGGCACCTGTTTGCGGAGGCGTTCCGCGGCGTCCGACGAATAAAACCACGCCTGCAGCGAGATGATCACCACCGCGAGGAAGAAGGCGAAAAACGCGACCACGGTGGCGACCATCGGAATGTTGATGTCTTCCGACTGGGTCGTGGTACCGGGTTCCACGTGCTCAGCATTGGGCACGAATTCCGGCGCTTTGGCTTCACCGGGGATTGTTTTAACGTGATGTCGTTCTTCCATGGTTCGTCTCTTTGCAATCGCGGCCGGATGACCCGCCGCCGGAAATCACATGTTCTCAAAAGCAAGGGCCTCAGGCAACCTTGGATCACGTAATGGCACCAGACTGCGGCCTTTGAGGGCCAGCATGGTCGAGAAGAGGTACAGCCCACCGATCCCCAGGAGGCACAAGGCGGTCACCAGGAGGCTCATGGGCTGCAGGGGGTAATTCATCACCGGGATGAACTCGGCATGGCGGGCGCCGATGTTGTACATATCGGTCGGGCTGTTGGCCAGGAGAGGCAGGGCGTCGGAGATCGGCATGGTGGGGTGGCCGACGGCGGCGGGGATCTGGTTGATCCACTCGTTGGGGATGATCATCCACCAGAGGTCGAAGATGCAGGCACAGAGGGACCAGACCGCCCAGAAAGCGATCACGCCGTTGCGTCGCTTGACGTGGCGGGAAATGAGGCCCGGGAAGGGGATGACGAGGTGAACGATCAGCAGGAGCAGGGAGAGCGAGGCGTAGACGCCAAATTGCCGCGGGACGAAAAACTGCGTTTCTTCCGGGATATTGGCGTACCAGATCAGCATGTACTGGCCGAACGCGATGTAGCCCCAGAAGAAGGTGAACGCGAAGAGCCATTTGCCCAGGTCGTGGTAGTGTTCATGGTTAATGGCATCCCCGATGAGTCCGCGGCTCTTGAGGAAGAGCGAGAGCAGGACGATGGTGGCGAACATGGAAAGCATGCAGCCGGCGAAGATGTAGACGCCGAACATGGTGGAGAACCAGTAGGGGTTGAGCGACATGATCCAGTCGAAGGCGAACCCGGTGAGAGAGAAGGCGAAAAGCCACATTCCGGGCATGGCGACGCGTTCCATGAGGGTGGAAATTTTGGGATCGCCGGTGCGGTCCTGCTGTTTGGACTTGCCGGCGAAGAAGGCAGCCAGGCCGCCCCAGATGGCGAAGTAGGCGACGAGACGAATAAAGAAAAAGGTGGGATTCAGGTAGCCCGATTTGTCGCGCAGGGCGTCATCGACGTGCCGGGAATGTTCATCAAACCAGCGGGGGAACAGATCGTGCATGCCGGCGAGGAGCGGGAGCACCAGAATCGCCAGCAGGAACATGTTGAGCGACAGGGCCTCGGCAAGGCGGCGAATGGACACCGACCAGCCCACGCGGGCCAGGTAGTGGATCATGACATAGGCCAGCGATCCGAAGCTGATCACCAGAAACACGCTGAACGCGAACAGGTAGGAGTGGAAAAAGTGGACCCGTGCCGGGCCTTCCTTAAGGCCCAGGAGGGCGGCGGCACCAAGCGCGATGACGCCCACCAGGAGCCCCGCGATCCCCGTGCGGGTCCCCACCGGTCCCAGCGTCAGCTTGCTGGGCTGCAATGTCACTTCATGTCTGTGTGCCAAGGCTTTTCACTCCAACGGGCGACGAAAGTCGCCTGCATTCACTTACCAAACTTCTGTCGTTCTTCGGCCGTCAGGTCGGTGGGCCCAGCCTGTTGCGAGCGTTGCAGGGCCCGGACGTAGGCGACGATCGCCCAACGGTCGGAGATGGAAATTTGCTTGTCGTAGGGCGGCATGGACCGGATGCCATGCGTGATCGTGTTGAAAATATGGCCATCGGGCCGGGTGAGAATCTTCGCTTCCTGGAGATTCTGCGGCTGCACCCATGTCTGTGCGGCGGCCGGATCGGGACCATTTTTCAGATCCTGTGCCCGCCGCTCCACCATGCCGTCACCATAGCCGGTCATGCCGTGGCAGGGGGAGCAGTAAATATTGAAGCGTTCTTCGCCGCGCTTCACGAAATCTTCCGTCACATGAAACGGCGCCGGGACCGTCTTGACATAAAACGTCGTGTCGGCGACCAGGTCCTTGTCGTCGGCTGGGGGCGTGAGCTTGGCGAACTGCTCGTCGGTCATCCCGGACGGGCGCACCCGGCCGAGGGTGACGGCAGCTTCAGCGGTGGGGTTGGCGAGCATAAAGCCCTCATTGCCACCGACCAGCCGGGGGTGTTCCGGATCGTTGAGCATTTCCGCCGGGATCGACAGGTCTTCCAGGGCCACGGTGCCCGCAACCTGCGGTCGCATGGAGCGGCCATCGGCGAAGACGCTCGAGGGGCGCTGGGCCTTGTATTTCGGCTGCTTGTCCATGTCGAGGATCAGGTGGATGGCGGGCGAAGGGCTCATGGACGCGCGCGACCGCGCCACCAACGCGAAGGGCAGCAGCGCCGCCAGCAGCAGCACGCAGATAAGTCCCATGGTGATCTTGGACATTCGCTTAGTCCTTCACTTCATCAATGGCGGAGGGATGGGTCCGTTCGAGCAGCGTGCGCGACACGCCCGCTTCAAATTTTTCGTCAGCCGCTTCCACCAGCAGGAAAAAACGGTCATCAGTCACCCGACGAAAGCGGGCGACCGAGAACACCGGGTGGTGAAAGCGCGGCAGGCGGATCAGGGTCCACAGGCCGTAGAAAGTGGTCAGGGCCGAGAACAGCACCGTCAATTCAAACATGACCGGAACGTTCGCGGGCAGCGACCAGTAGGGTTTGCCGGAGATGGTCAGCGGGTAGCCCGAGAGCACGTAGAGGCTCGCGGACTGGGTGTAGGGGCTGTTGACGTACCACTGCAGGGTGATCGCGATCGTCAGGCCGGTCAGGCCCATGCACAGGACGATCCAGGGGAGAATCGTTTTGCGGATGCCCATGGCGTTGTCGAGGCCATGCACCGGGAAGGGCGTAAAGCAGTCCCACTTCGTGAAGCCGGCATCACGCACCTGCTCCGCGGCGTGCAGGATCTCGCCGGGGGTTTCGTATTCCGCAAGGTAGCCCCACAAGCGTGGCTCCCGCGCCCGAATCGAAGGCTTAATTGTCGCGCCAGAACTCATTGCAAAACCCTTAGTGCCTTGGTGCCTCTGTGTCTCAGTGCCGTTCCGCCGGGGTCAGTTCGCCTGCATAACCGGACGACCCGGGATGCCCCTGGTGGTCCGGCGTGTAGTGCGGGTTGGCCTGCGGAAGGACCGACTTGATCTCCGCCATCGCGACCATCGGCAGGTAGCGGCAGAAGAGCAGGAAGAGCGTGAAGAACAGGCCGAAGGAACCCATCAGGGTGAGCACTTCGACGTAGCTGGGGTAGTACCAGTGCCAGCTCGAGGGCAGGAAGTCGCGGGACAAGCTGGTCACGATGATCACGAAGCGCTCGAACCACATGCCCACGTTCACCAGGGCGCAGATGATCATGAGAA
>CALCHA010000191.1 GCA_937901265.1 uncultured Phycisphaerales bacterium | reverse complement strand
AACATTCTCTCTGCTGGCGGCACTATCTGTAGCTGCCAACACCTCATCAGCAAGCAACAATGGTAACGACGGGCAAACCGGCAATCAAGAAGACGAATCGGGAAACAACATGAATATTCAGCTGGGCCCCCGTCCTTACTTTCTCGTCAATAACATGGAGGCCGGCAAGCTCAAAAACCGGCTCAAGCGTTGCGGCAATGGTCCATTCCGCAAAACCGATTTTTCTATCGGCCACCGTGGCGCTGCCTTGCAGTTTCCGGAGCATACCGAAGAATCCTATGAGGCAGCCGTACGAATGGGAGCCGGCATGGTGGAATGCGACGTGACTTTCACCAAGGATAAGGAATTGGTGTGCCGTCATTCGCAGTGCGATCTGCACATGACAACCAATATTATCGATACGCCGTTAGCCAAAAAATGCAGCCGGCCTTTTACGCCCGCCCAGTTTGATGCTTCCGGAAATCTTGCTCAAAAAGCATCGGCACACTGCTGCACCAGCGACATCACTGTGAAAGAATTCAAGAGCCTCCGGGGCAAGATGGATGGTTTCAACCCCGCCGCAACGAGCATTGCAGAGTATCTGGGCGGCACGCCCAACTGGCGCACGGATCTGTATTCCGGCCCCACCAGCGGCACCCTGCTCACCCATAAGGAGAGTATTCAACTATTTATGGAACTGGGCGTAAAAATGACGCCTGAGCTCAAGAGCGCCGGCATAACGATGCCTTACGACAGCGATGGAGACGGTGTGGGCGACTACACACAGGAAAATTATGCACAGCAGATGATCGACGAGTACAAGGCTGCAAACGTCAAACCCTCGAATGTCTGGGCTCAGTCCTTCGACATTCGCGACATACGCTACTGGATCGCCAACGAACCTCAGTTCGGCAAGCAGGCAGTTTACCTCGACGACGCCAATATCGTTGCCGAACTGCCCTCCGCCGCTCAATTGGCGGCCTACAAGGCCGAAGGCATCAATATCGTCGCTCCGCCCCTATTTGCGCTGCTGGATGTCGATGGCAACGGCAATATCGTCGCTTCCGGGTATGCCCACCAGGCGAAGGCCGCGGGACTCGATATCATCACCTGGACCCTGGAGCGTTCCGGCATCCTGGCCGATGGCGACGACGGCTTTTACTATCAGACTTTTGATTCCGCCATCAAGCGTGAAGGCGACATGATGAAAGTGCTGGACGTTCTGGCCGGGGATGTCGGCATCCGCGGCATATTCAGCGATTGGGCCGCCACCGTGACGTACTATGCAAACTGCATGAACATCAGGTAGCCCGGGAGCTTCCGAATAAATCTACGCTGGCGCAACGGCGCGAAATGGCGCCGTTGCGCGAGGGCTGACGATGCCGGCGGCAAGCACTGCCGACTTTGCAGGCGAAAAATTCGCCCCGGTGGAACAGATCGCACCCCCGATGGCACTGGAGTCCGATAATCCCCCGCCAATTCTTCCGAATCGCCGGCAGCGGTTCCACCACTATCGCCCCTGCATTCCCTCTATTCCCCGTGCCCGATCACCTCGCTCGAGATGAAGGTAGGCCTGATCTTTCTCATCTCATCGGAGGTACGCGCCGCATCCGCCAGGTTCTGCGACAAGGCGGCAGTGGCCTTGGCCACATCGTCCCCCTGAGAAGTGGCGCCGGAAGTGGTGGCGGTGACCGCGCTGGCATCCGCCACCGGCGTACCGGTGGACGTGCCGGTGACGCTGATATTGCCCGCACCCACTACGGCTTGGGCGGCGATATTGAGGTTGTTCGCCCGGATGCCGGCATCGCCCGCGTTCACCGTGCCTGTGGGCGCGATCAGATCGATGTCGCCCGCCTTCATGCCTCCAGTGGAAAGCGCCCCGATCCCGCTGCCGGAGGCGGCACCCTGCAATTCCTGGACCACCTGGCCGTCCGCGTTCACCTTGATGAGCGGCGGCGGCACCGCGGTCGCGGTCTTCTTCCCCTTGCCCGCGTCGATATCGCCTGCGCTCGACCACAGCAGCACGTTGCCGCCGCCCACCGTCAGGATGCGCGACTGGTTGACCAGGATATCGCCGCGGGCAAATCCACGGATGTTGCCATCCGCCACCGTCAGCATGCCCAGGACATCGTTGCCGGTATTCACCAGCACTGCCGGCGTATTGGCGAGGCCGACGATCAGGTCGCCCCCCGGCACCATGAAGTCGATATGGCCGCCGCGCTCGGTCTTGATGCGGCTGGCAAACAGGTTGATCTCTCCCTGGTAATTCTTGAAGTGCCCATCGGCACCCTTTTCGCCTATCCCCGGGAACACCAGCTCCAGCGCCGCGTAGCCGCGTTCATAGCCTCTGAAGAACGGGCTATCGGGGTTATTGAAATCGCGGCCGGTCACCAGCAAGGCGGTGTAGAGCATTTCGCGCACCCTGACGCGCTGGCTGTCGGCATCCAGCGCCGCCACCGCCTTGACTGCCGCCAGCGCATCGGCGCCCTTCAAATCGTTGTTTCCCGCCAGCCAGCGCGCCTGCCACAGCAGGGCCTCATCCGGGCTCCCGCCCGTTTTTTCCAGCGCCGCGGCCAGCCGGGCAATCGCCCCGGCATAATCGATCCCCTGCGCGCCCACCCCCGCCGCCACGTCGATATCGGCTCCGCCGGCGGGCAGTTGCGCATTGTCGAGATCGCCCCGGCTGACGATGCCCGCCGAGGTACCCAGGTCGACATTGCGCCCCGCCGTCACTTCCAGCCGCCCCGGCCCACCCACCCAGATCTTGGCGTTATCGGACCGGGAGTTTCCAGAGGTGAACACCACGTCCCGGCCCGCCACCACCTGGCTGAGATCGCCGGCATTGGCGTGCTGCGCGAGTATGCCCAGGTCGCTCACGTCCTGACCCGCATGTACCCGCACCGCCTTGGATAGATTCAGGGAAAGCTCGTTGTAATTGCCCTGGACGTCCCCGGCGACGGCATAGATGCGCGCCGGCTGGGTATCGCCCGCATGCACGGGAACCGGCGCATGAAGAAATGCTACAAAATCGGGAGTTACCGAGAGACGCGGAAAATCGTCGGTCTTCGCACCGGGATGCACCCCATCCGGCACCAGGGCCGGGTCCTTGTCGCTCATCAACAGGGGGGCGTGCACGCCGACGGAGCCCGCTGCCAGCAGCGCGAGATCCCCGCGGGCGGCCGGGCTCATGACGGACCCATTGGTGGGGGTGAGCAAGTCAATATCCCCCTGGAATGCGGTCATGGCCAGGCTGGGCGGCAATAAGGACAACAATTCCTTATCGTAAGCCTGTGCTGACAAATTGAAGTTTAGCGGCGCCTTGTTGTAAGAATTGACCAGTATGCTGGCGTCGTTGGAGAGGGCTACCGTCCCGTTCAGGCTCTGTAATTGCGCGCTGCTATCCGGGCCATATGTGGAAAACAGGCTCCAGCGGGAATCCCTGACCCCGCCGCTAATACCGGTGCCAATATTGAAGGAGCTTCCCGCACCGCCGGATTGCCCCACCAATTGGGGATTGAGCACGGCCTGGATATTGACATCCCCCTGCGCCTGCACCTTGGCCTGTGCGTCCCCCAGCGCCAGGATGGGGTAGAGCGGACCGCCGCTGGCATCCTGTCCGCTGTCCACCTTGCCGCCCGCCTTCAGCACCAGTTCGCCACGGTCGGCGTAATATTGGCCGCCCAGCAGGTCGCCGCCGGCTTCCACGCGCACATCGCCGCCGCCGGTTTCCACCAGCTTGCCGGCATCGGGCGCCGCGGCCGCCATGAGTGCCTGGGTGGGCGCACTGGCGGAGACATTTGCCACCTTGCCGCCGGCAGCGAGCGTGACATTGCCGCCGCCCAGCGCGCCTATCCCCTCCTGGAACTGGTCGAAGCGCACCCACCAGGCAGGCTGGGTGGTGTACATGCCGGTGGAAGCGTTCAGCTTCCCCTGGCGGAACAGCCAGTTGGAATAGAGCTGCGCCGAGGGCGACCCGATAATATCGCCTGCCGCGGCGAGGCTGACATTGCCGCCCCCCTGGCTGAACTGGGCGTTGGCAGGCACAGTGAAGCCGGCCACGGCGTCGGCCGCCCGCCCGGCGGTGTAGATCGCCGCCTTGCCGTCGGCCAGGGTGATGTTGCCGCCCGCCGCGATGCGGATGTCGCCGGTGCCGGTGCGCACCAGCTTGCCCGCCGCCAGCGTGACGTCACCGGCGCCCGGCTTCACCGCCAGCGGATCGGCCGCCTCGATATCCGCCCCGGCAACCAGCCGGTAGCCCCAGGAATCGCCCGGCAGCAGCGTGGCCGGCGTGGTGCCGCTACTGAACGGCGTGGCGACATTGAAGCCGTCGGACAGATTGCCATTGAGATCGAGGTTGCCCGCCGCCCGCAGGGTCAGCATGCCAGGTTCGCCACCGGCGCGGCTGGCACCCAGGTTCCAGTTCGTGGCGAGCGCGAGATTGCCGCCATTCACCGCAGCGTCCGAGCGCACCTCCACCCCGGCGCGCACATGGAAGACGGGGTCGCCGGTCCTGCCCAGGCGCGCGGCAATCGCGCCGGCGTGGGAGGCGAAGCTGGCATTGTCGGCATTGACCGTATCCAGGCTCAGCGTGGTGCCGCTGCTCGCGCCGCTGCGGGTAAGCGTGGCGATGTTGCCGTAGATCTTGACCGCTTCCACCACGACGGATCTGGCTCCGCCGATGCTGCCGCCGACGCTGCCCACCGCCACGTCGTCGCCCGCGCCGGCGCCGGTGCGGGGCGCGCGCAGCACTATTTCGCCGCCTTCGCCCGGCTGGGCGCCGCCGCCCGCATGTACGTCCAGCGTGCTGCCCGCGGCGAGGTTCAGCCTGCCCGAGGCAGTACCGATTTCCACTTCGCCGCCGTTTTTGCCGTCGCCCGTGGCATAAGCGTCGAGCCGCGCGCCCGCTGCCACGGTCACATCGTTCCCCGCGTGGAGATCGATGCTGCCACCATCGCTGCCCGAGGTGTCGATGTGGAC
>CALCHA010000190.1 GCA_937901265.1 uncultured Phycisphaerales bacterium | reverse complement strand
ACGCTCGTTGCAACCAAAAAGGAGGACCGATCCAGGGCGAACCCCGAACATGGATATGTGTGGAATTTCGAGCCGTGAACGTCGCGGCTCGGATGGGAGGGTGCTGCGAGGTCAGACGCCGCCGAGCTTGCGGATCATGTCTTTGACCGGGCCGGTGGAGGTGACCTTGATGCCGAAGTTTTCGCCCACTTTGACCGCGTGGCCCTTGCCGATGGCCTGGTTGTTGGCGAGGAGGTCGAGTTCTTCGTCAGCGGGCTTGTGGAATTCGATGATGGCTCCGACGGCGAGGCGCATGACCTCGCCGACGGTCATTTTGCGCATCCCCAGTTGGACGATGACGGGCACTTCGATGGCCAGGAGGCGGTGGACCTCGGCACGGGGCGCCGGCATGGCCGGGGGCGGGGCGAAGAAGTCGTCGGCCGGGAGGGGGGCCGCGGGAGCGGGAGTGTTCAGCGCCGAGCCGCCGGCCGGTGCCGCGGGAGGGCGGCTGGTGGCGGCGGTGATCTCCGCGGTGACGTCGTCCGCGCTTTGCTGAAGCTGCGCAAGGAGTTCGTCGACAGAGGCGTTGTTGGAGGGAGAGGATGACATCGTTTGTTCTATCGGTCGAAGCAGGCTTCCGGCATAAGGGGGATCCGGCGACCGGCTTGACGGCCAATGGCCACGTGGTCTAATGGCTGCATTCACATCAAAGAAAATTGAGGACGGGCGATGAAGAAGACGTTTCCGCGTTGCGTGGCGGGGGTCGTCGCGTTGTCGCTGGTGGCGGCGGCCATGGGGGCTGAGCCTGGGAAGCCGGCGTACAAGAATTTTCGGGTGGCAATCTACGTGACGCGCGACACCGTCGGCGCCTGGTCCAACCCCCAGGCACTGCAGGCGGCGTATGAGAACATGTCGCGCCAGGTGCGCTTCGACAAGGTTTACCTGGAGTTCGCCACCGCGCGCAACACTCTGAATGAAGGGTCCCTCGACGCGATCAAGAAGTTCTTCACCGACAAGGGGATCCAGGTGTCGGGGGCGACGGCGCTCAATGGCGGCGGCAACCAGTCGGCGTCGTCGAGCGGCGGGTCGCTTTCCTATGCATCGGCGTCGGACCGCGACTGGGTCAGGAGCGTCGCGGAAGTGGCGGCGCGGCACTTCGACGAGGTTATTCTGGACGACTGGTTCTTCACGGCCTCCAAGACCGCCGCCGACATCGCCGCGAAAGGCGACAGGACCTGGTCGCAATACCGTATGGCCGCCCTCGACGACGCGGCGGAGAACCTGCTGATCAAACCCGCCAAGGCGATCAATCCCAGGATGCGGCTGATCATCAAGTTTCCCAACTGGTACGAGCACTACCAGGCCATGGGCTATGACCTGGCGGTCGAGCCGAAGCTCTTTGATGGAATCTACACGGGCGTCGAGACGCGGGACCCGACCTATTGGGAGCGGCACCTGCAGGGCTACGAAAGCTACGGCCTGATGCGCTATCTGGAAAACGTCAAGCCGGGCGGCAACGACGGCGGGTGGGTGGATACGCTCTTCACGCGTTACATCGACCGGTATCCCGAGCAGATCTGGGACATGGCTTTTGCGAAGCCGCGGGAAATCACGCTGTGGCAGTGGAACGATGCCCTGCGGCCCATCACGGTGGGGGAGCGGCCGTGGCAGGAGCAGGAGACCAGCCTCAACCTCCAGAAGGTGATGGCGAGTTACCCGCTGGGGGGCGGCGCGGCGAGCATGCCGGCGGGTGCGGCCCCGGAGCCAGCGCCCGGCCGCGGCGGACGCGGAGGCAACAACAATGGCCCGATCACCGACGCGCGCAATGGCCGCGTCGCAGGTTATGCGTTGGAGCAGATGGACGCGATCCTCGACAAGCTCGGCACCCCGGTGGGCATCGCCGCCTACCGCCCGCCGCACGGGCTGGGGGAGGAATACAGCACCGATTTCCTCGGGATGTGCGGCCTGCCCATCGAGATGTCCCCCGCCTACCCCGTCGACACCAAATCTCCGGTGATCCTCCTCACCGAATCGGCCAAGGGCGATCCCAAGCTCGTCGACGAAATCAAGGCGATCCTGGGAGCGGAGAAAAACGTCAACATTACGAGCGGCCTGCTGCGGGCCCTGACGGGCAAGGGGATCGAACAGATCAGCGAACTGGAGGTCACCGGGCAGAGGGTGGCCGTGTCGGAGTTCATGGGCCGCAGCGGCATTCCGATCCCGAACTCTCAGGTGGATCCGCCGATCCTCTTTCCGGTGATCCACTACATCACCAACCAGACGTGGGGGCAGGTGAACGGTTTTGACACCCATTCGCCGACGGACGCCTTTCCGCTGGTGATCAGCGATGCGTACGACAAGGGCTTTTTGTTGGTGCTCGCCCTGCCCGACAACATCGCCGACCTTTACCGCATCCCGACGCCGGCGCTCGATGCCATTCGCACGCAGCTTCTTGGCAACTTTCCGATCCGGCTGCAGAGCGCCCCCGCGCAGGTCGGTCTTTTCGCCTACGACAACAACGCGTTCGTCGTGCAGTCGTTCCTGCCGACAGCGACGACGGTGACCGTCATCGCGGCGGGGAATCCCGCAGGGATCACGGACCTGACCACGCACGAGACCCTGGCCCCGGCATCCGGCGGCGGCGGGCAAGGAGGCCGGGGACAGGGGGGCCGCGGGCGCGGCGGTGGCGGACCGCCGGCGGCGCGGTTCACGATCACGCTCCCTCCGCACTCCTACCGCGCTTTTGCCCCCGCAGCGCCCTGACCCCTGGAGACTTCCATGTTGCGCCTTGCCGCCCTGCTGCTGATGTCCCTCCCGGCGGTCGCGTTTGCCCAGGCGGCCACCACGCCGGCGGTCCCGCCGCCGACGCGTGGGAGCTACCTGCGGATCGCCGCCGACGTCGAAAAGAGTCTGCAGCAGGATGACCTGCAAAAATTCTTCCCCGCCGCCATCGATCCCGCCGGTGGCTTCTTTGAGACCTTCGACCAAAGCTGGAACCACACCAGCCCCGCCCGTGACACCACGCGCAGCGTCGTCTACCAGTCGCGCCTCACGTGGCTGGCCGCGCAGGCGGCGATGCGTTATCCCGAGCAGGCCAATACCTACCTGCCCATCGTGCGTCACGGCGTCGCATTTCTGACGCAAAGACAGTGGGACGCCAAAAATGGGGGGTTCTGGTGGAGCGTCAACGTCGCGGGGCAACCGCGCGGCGATTCCAAGCACATCTATGGGAACGCATTCGCGATCTATGCCCTCGCCGCGGCTTTTCAGGCGACGCATGACGGCGCGACGCTCGATGCCGCCAGGAAGGGGTTTCAATGGATCGAAACGCACGCGCATGATGACGTCCATGGCGGCTATTTTGAGCAATTGCGCGGCGATGGCTCTCATCCCGCCGCCGACGCTTCGGGAGGCGGCCCCGATGTCCTGGGCGCGCGTCCAGGTCAGAAGTCCATGAATGCGCACATCCACCTTCTCGAAGCGCTCACGGGTCTGCTGGAGGTCTGGCCCGATGCGCTGGTGAAGCAACGCACCGAAGAGGTCTATCAGATCGGGCTTACGAAGATTTACGCCGATCCGGGCTACCTGCACCAGTACTTCAGCGCCGACTGGACGCCGGCGGCGGCGCGCGATTCGTATGGCCACGACATTGAGGCGGCGTTCCTTTTTGCGGAGTCGGCGGCGGCGCTGGGCAAGCCCGACGATCCCGCCTGCTGGGCCGCGGGCCGCAAGATCGTGGAGCATTGCCTGGCGGTCGCGTATGACGGCGACAGCGGCGCGCTGGAAAGCGACGGGAACGTCGATGGTGGGGACCCGGACAAGTCCCGGGTGTGGTGGGTGCAGGCCGAATCCCTCAACGCGCTGCTGCTCATGCATGAACGCTTCGGCGGCGACGATCGGCGTTATTGGAACGCCTTCGTGAAAGCGTGGGATTTCATCCGCGAACATCAGATCGATCGGCAGCATGGCGGCTGGTTTAACACGCTCAATCCCGACGACACGCCGCTGCGCTCGAAGCTCGCGAAGACCGATGCCTGGACCGAAGGCTATCACCAGGGCAGGGCGATGCTGAACGTCACGGCGCGGTTGAAAGCGCTGGCGGGTGCCGGGGGGACGGGCGCCCGCGAAAAAAATCAGTAGGTGCGGCAAATTGGCCTGTGGTACAATTCTGGCCGGCGTCGTGGATGGCGGTCGGTGCGTGCGAATCCCTCCGGAAGGAGCGGGCGAGGCTCTGGATTTGAAGGGTGAAAACGCGTACAACCGTGGGGCTGCGGTGGACTTGGACAACGTCGGCGTCGCGGTCTGCGAGTGGCGAGCGGCCCTGGGAAAAAAGGTGGAAACGGCGTGATGGACAAGACAATCTCTCGGCAGGATGGGGCGGGAAGCGACGGTGCGCGTCGCGCTGGATGGATGCGCCGCGGGCTCGCGGCGGCACTTCTGGCGGGGCTGTGCATGAGCCTGCCCGGGTGTGCCTTGTGGAACGGCTGGCTGCGCATGCTGATGGTGAACCCCGGCGACAAATCCGCCAGCGGCAGCCAGACGCCGGATCTTAAACAGCCCGGCAACCAGGTCAGCGTGAACGCTCCGCGGATTGTGGTGTACAAAATTTCGGCACCGATCGGGACCTTCAGCAACAACGAAAAGGTGTGGGCGGAACTTAACGAAGACGCGCTGGATTCCAAGACCAGCGTGCTGATGGCGCAGAACGGGCTGCGCGCGGGGACGGGGCCGCTGGCGCGGTGGCCGGCGATCAGCCGGATTGTCGATGTGCCGGGGGCAACGACGGAGAAGTTTGTTTGCCAGACGGATGGGCGGTCGAGTTTGAACGTGGTGACGCGGGCGGGGGTGACGGACCAGATCGTGGTGTCGATCAACCGGGATCTGGAGCAGCGGGGGCAGGCGTTTGCGCGGTGCTACAACGGGATTCGGCTGGCGATGCGTGGGGTGCGGAACAAGCCGGAGCTGGTGGTGCAGCTGG
>CALCHA010000189.1 GCA_937901265.1 uncultured Phycisphaerales bacterium | reverse complement strand
CGGGCGGCGGCGGCGTGAATGCGACCAGCGCGCCGAATTCGCCGGTGACGAATCAGCCAGTAGCGGCGGGAGCCTTGGCTGCGAACATCCAGGAAACGCTGCTGGGGCCCAGCAAGCAAGCTGCGATGTTCGTTGTGAGTCCCGACGGCGGTCATTACGCTGCCCCCGCGATGCATGGAAGCCGTGAACTGATCGTCATCGATGGAGTGGACGGCCCTGAGTTCGACCACGCCGCGCACAGCTGGAGCGGTCAAGCCATTGACTTCGTGTTCAGCGCCGATGGCAAGCACTCGGCGTACGTGGCTCAAAGCGGCAACGATCTGGTTGAGGTCCGGGACGGCAAGACGGCGTTCACGATCGCCAGCTTCAAAGCTGGGACCAACCTCGCTTCGAGCAGTCCCGTGCCCACCATCGACCAGAGGTTTGTTCATAGCCCCGGCTATCAGGTGACTCCAAATTCGCACCAGTGCCTGATGAGCCCGAGCGGAGCGCACGTCGCGGTCGTGGCGCATGTCGGGAATGCGGGGGAGTCGAGCGGCTTTTACATGTTCCTCGATGGGGTGAAAAGCCCGGAATACAGCTCCATCGATTTGCGCCAGGTCGCTTTTGTCGCGGAAAAGCTGATCTATGTCGCCCAAACCAATGACCATAAATGGCACCTGGTGGTGAACGACAAGCCGGGTTCGGCCTACGACGGACTGAAAAATCTTCTGGTGAATGACGACGACAGCCACTACGCCTTCCTCGCCGCCGCAGGTGAAAGCGGGTGGAGTGCCGGGGTGGATGGCGTCCTGGGCGCGCCGCGCGGCGGCATCCAGGGTGTGGTCCTCGCGTCGAACGGCCGCGTTGCTTACTCGTTCGGCGTCGTCGGCGCGTACGGCGATCCCCACCAAGTAGCTGCTGCCTGCGGCGCCTGTGGCTTGTACGTCGATCACCATCAAGTTGCTCCCCCCGGCCAACCCTTCTCCCGGACGGACGAAGCCGGAATGCGCATGGGACTCTCGGCGTCCGTCCTGTTCAGCCCCGATGGAAAGCGGGTCGCTTACGTCAAGGCAGTTCCCGGAGGCGTGGCAGCCGTGATTGACGGAAAGGTGGGCCGGACGTACGACGCCATCGAGACGATCCAGTTCAGTCCTGATTCCAGGCACGACTTTTATGTGGGTCGCCGAAACTCGGCCTTCGTTGTGTACGACGGGCAGGAGATGCCGGGTGAGGACGCCAGTGGAGTCAGCAATTTTCTCTTCAGCAAGACGGGCGACCGCTTTGCCTATCTGGCAAAATCGGCGCAGGCCGGTACCCGCATGGTCATCGACGGAAAAGCGAGCCCGCGCTTCAATGGATTGGTTCCAAACTCGATGAGCTTCAGCGAGGACGGCAAGCACTATGCTTACGCAGTCCAGGTAAATGGCTCCACTTCGCAGATCATCCGCGATGGCGTGGCCACCAATGTGACGTCGCTGATTCCCTTCACCACCCGAACCGGACCCCCGCACATCGACTTCCCCCCACTCTTCTTTAGCGGCGACGGAACGCGGCTGATCTGGGCTTGGCCGAAGCCAGACGGCGTCAGCGGAAATACGATCAGCATTGACGGTCAGGAGATGCTGCACAGCCATGGCGGTTACGAGTTTCCAGGATTCAGTCCCGACGGCAAGCACTTCGCCACCATGATCCGGGACGCGAATAAGTATTCGCTTGCGGTGGATGGAAAGACCGGGCCCGCGTATGACGACTTCCTGGAAGTGAATCCGAATGTCGCGCGCTTCCTGGACTCACATACCTTCCGCTTCTTGGGGGTGAAGAATGGGTCGGTGTCTCGAGTGACGGTGAATCTGGGGGGATGAGGTTCAGCAGCTCGAAAGCATGCAGCGAATGAGAGTTCCAGCACCTTCGAGGGCACGCCCAATTCAGAACCTCCAAAGGAGGCGAAAGCAATGCGAAAAATGAAAGTCCCAGCGTACTTCGAGCGGCTTTTTCTCTCGATGTGCATTGCGACCGCTTTTCTGGTCCTGCTGGCCTACACGCGGGCGTTGCACGCGCAAGAGCAAACCCCTCCGGCTGTGGGCACGTCTGCCCAGTCGCCAACGTTTTTTATATCCTGCTCGACCTCGCAAGATGGCGGAATCGACACCTATTACACGGCCGTCTTCGAGATCGGGGCCAAGCCAGGTCCCACGCCGCGAACGCCAGTGACCCTGGCTTCCTCCGTCGATGGAGGAAAAACATGGACGTATCCTGCTGTCTTATCACAATCGGTCCTCGATCGCTTTCAGGCGTACCTGACCCAGAAGGGCTACAAGTTCAAGCCCGGCAGCTCATCGGCCTGCGATGTCAAGCCGACCGAAGCGGCGACAAAAGCGGCCCAACATAAGCGGGCGTACGAGGGGGGCGGCTGCTCCAGCTGCGGCAAAGTGGTGGAGACCGGCTGGAAGTACTCGCCCTGATACATGTGCAGTAAGAGAGAATAAGAAATGACAACTACCCCGCCAACCGCGGGGTGACGTCGCAGGCGCAGCACGCAGCGTGGCACGAGCGCGATCTCTCCGACAGGATCGGCGGCAGCTGCGTGCTGTGCATCGCCAACATCATGACGACGCACCGCATCGCCGACGATCCACTCCCCACCACGTCGACCGCTCCGAACCTTTGAGCGTCGAGTACTCGTCGGCCGCTGTCCACGTCCGTCCTGCGATCTATTGACAGCTCGGTGTACGGGTGGGAGTATCCGACCCGATCGACGATGCGCCCCTCGCATCTCGCCCGTGTCCAGCGCGCCCCCGGAGGGAAAGGCATGGCCCACGCGCAGCTCCCGGTTCTCGAGCGCCCGCGCAAGCTCACTATGCGGCAGGACGCCTGGTGGGTGCAACCCGCCGTCGTGGCGACCCTGCTCACAGCTTTTCTCGTCTACGCCACATGGGCCGCGTTCCAGAACGCGCACTACACGTACGGCCCCTATCTCTCGCCTTTCTATTCGCCGGAGCTGTTCGGCAGCTCGTCGCACGCCTGGTTCGGGCCCAAGCCGGGTTGGTGGCCCGCGCTGCTTCCCTTCTCGCCCGCGCTGCTCATCCTGCCGTTTCCCGGGCTCTTTCGCGTCACGTGCTACTACTATCGCGGCGCGTACTACAAGGCGATGTGGGCCGATCCGCCGTCGTGCACCGTGAAGGAGCCGCGTGACATCTACCGCGGTGAGCAGACGTTCCCGCTCATCATGCAGAACATCCATCGCTACTTCCTCTACGTGGCGCTGCTGTTCCTCCTCTTCCTGGCGCGCGATGTGTGGGACGCGCTTTGGTTCACCGATCCGGCCACCGGACACGCGTCGTTCGGGATCGGCGTGGGCACTCTCGTGCTCGCGCTGAACGTGGTGCTGCTGTCGAGCTACACCTTCGGCTGCCACTCGCTGCGACACATCGTGGGCGGCTATCTCGACCAGCTGGCGCGGCGTCCCGTCCGTCGCACCGCCTATGCCTGTGCGAGCTGCTTCAACCGGTGGCACATGCGATGGGCGTGGCTGAGCCTCTTCTGCGTCGCGTTCGCCGACATCTACATTCGCCTGTGCTCGATGGGCGTCTGGCACGACGTGAGGATTCTGTGACCCACGCAGGGCATCCGACGCATGGCTGAATACGAGATCATCAAGCACGACGTTCTCGTGATCGGCGCGGGCGGCGCGGGGCTGCGAGCGGCAATCGCCGCCGCCACCGAGGGCGATGGCGTCTCCGTGGGCGTTGTCTGCAAGTCGCTGCTCGGCAAGGC
>CALCHA010000188.1 GCA_937901265.1 uncultured Phycisphaerales bacterium | reverse complement strand
TAGAAGGCCATGGAGCGAAAGTGGTTCGCGCCCGCGGCGACAAACCCCACGGCAGCCGCCCAGCGCAGCACCTGCCGCCATCGAGCTTCACCACCCGTCACGTCGCCCTCCGATCACCTTGCTGCCCCGCTCCTTTTTCCGCAGCGGCCAGCCACGCCCGGAGCGTGGCCACCATCACGGGTTCAATCCGCTGGCGCAGCGCCTTGTTCGCAAAGCCCGCCCACGACAGGCCGGTGGTGGTGTCGAGCGGGCCATCCAGCGCGCCCCCCAGTCCGTTGGTGACTTCCACGCCCGCCTCTTGCGCGATGAGCACCGCGGCGCAGTCATACGGGTGCACGCACAAGCCCGCGGATCGTCCCTGCATCGCATAAAAAAGCGGCCGGAGGTCGGCGATGAAGCGATCGTGGCCCATCATCAACTCGTACAGCTGCCCGCCCGTCGAGATGTACTGGTCAGCGAACAGCGTTGCGCGGTTCACATCCGCCGGCCCCACGCACGCCTCCGCGATCTTTTCCGCGAGTTCCGCGGCCAGCGCTTTGGTGCCGGGAAAAAAGTCCGAGACCGTGGCGAAACCGTGAAGGATGTTGTCCGCCTGCGAGGGACGCAGCAGGACCGCCTGCGGCTCGACTCGCTGCGACCCTTCCCGCGGCAGCACATGGCGTCGGTCGCAACGGGCGCCGCGGCCTCTCACCGCCCACAGCGTGTCGGCAAAAGCCTGCTTGCTGGTCGGGATCTCGACCTGCACGGCGGCGACGATGTCGCGCAGCGATGTCCCGGGCCCCCTGTCCGGCGCGACGCCCGCGAGGAACCACGCGGAGCGCTTGTCATACATCAGCCCGCGCGTCCCATCGATGGGGTCCACGATAATCCTCACCCCCGGCCCATCGCCGCCGAATCGCTGCGCGCCCTCCACCCCCTTCTCATCGTGAAGTCCCTCGGCCACCAGAACGATCGGCACCTGCGCCGACCAGCGGCGGCAGGCTTCGGTCAACACCGGATCGACGGCGGCATCGATGGCATAAATCGTGTCGGCTGCGGATTCGTGGTCCACTGCGGACATGTCCGTGCCGCGCGCCCGCGCGGCCATCACCAATTCCTGGACCTGGTGGCCCAGCGTCAGCAGTCGCGGCAGGAAATATTCTGGTTCGTCGGGGGAGATCCCCATGTCCCTATCCCTCGCTGGCGGGCGGCACCACATCGGGCAGTCCGGGCGGCGGGCCCGCGCCCGGCGGGCGCCGGCGTGTGGAGCGATACCAGAAAGCAGTCAGCGGCGCGGAGAGTGCATACACATAAATGGCCACCAGCGTCGTGATCTGCGGCTGCGCCAGGAGCAGCATGAGGATCATCACCACCCCGACCACGGTGCGAAACCGCTTGCGGCCGCGCAAGAACCGGTTGATGAGATGCGCGTAGGCGAAGCGCGAAACCATCAGCAGGCCCGCCACGAGGAGGACGATGGGCAGAACGTAGGGGAACACCGCCGAGAGCATTGAGAGCACATGCGGCGAGACCGGCAGCGGGATGACGTGCTTCTGCGCATTGAGGGTGGCGAAGAAGATCACCGACGCCGCCACCACCGCCGCCGCGCCTGGTGAGGGCATGCCGCGAAAGTTCATGTGACTCGACACTTCGTGCTTGTTCATGACGTTGAAGCGTGCGAGACGCAGGGCCGTGCAGGAGACGTACAGGGCGGCGATGACCCAGAAGAGCCGCCCCCAGAAATCATCGGAGAAGGGGCCGGGCAAATCGGCGAAGGCGGTGCGTCCCCCCTCCCCGGGCGTTCGCAGCAGGTCGGTGGTGAGGCGCATTGCCAGAAACGCGGGGGCGACGCCGAAGCTCACCATGTCGGCGAGCGAATCCAGCTCGGCGCCAAAGTCGGAAGCGGTGCGCGTCAGCCGGGCGACGAACCCGTCGAACATGTCGAAGACCATCGCCGCGAAGATGAAATAGCCGGCGATGGCGAAATGGAGATAGGGATTGTCGGGCTTCGGGATGGCGGGGTTGCTGGCGGCCGCGGCGATAAGATCGATGGGGGTTTGCCGGGACGCGTACTGAATGGCGGCGAACCCGCAGAGGCAATTCCCCAGCGTGAACATCGCCGGCAAAATCGCCACTCCGCGCCGCCGCTTCCGCGGAGCGTCCGCCAGGGTCGGTCTCTCCCCCTCCGCCGCTCGATTCTGGCGCCGATACCGCAAACGAACTCCTGACCGCCACACGTTGCGACCTACTGGGCATCTGTCACGGGGGCTGGGCTCCGGGGCCTATACCCCGGCCAATTGCTTCACGAGGTCACGCATGGGCGTCTGGACCGCCGTGAAGATCGGCGTGTCGCGCTCGGTATAGCGCGACCCCTCGCTCTCTCGCAACTCCTGCACCAGATCGAGGAAATCGCTGGGGTGCTCCGTCTCAAACGCCACCACGAATTCCTGATCGTCGAAGCCGAAGGAATAGGTCGTGTTAAGGCGGACGCTCTGGTACTTATTGCCGATCTCAATGTGCTCATCCATGATGCCCTGGCGGGTGTGTTTGGAGAGCAGGTACCACTCGCGCTTTTTCACAAACGGGTAAACAAAAACATATTTGTGCTTGCCGGGACGGATGACGGTTCGCGATTCATCGTGCGACGCGTCCACCTTGTCGATGTAGACCGAGCGCTTCGTCTGGGCCAGAAACGAGTGCGGCGTCGTCAGATAGCCAGCCAGGGGCAGGCGGTTCACGTCAGCGGAGAAGGTCTGCAGCGCGTCGAGGTCCTTACCGATTTTCCAGAACATCAGGTCGACATCGGGCCGCGTGCCGACGCAGGAATAAGTCAGCAGGATCAACTTCTGATCGCTGGTGCCGGCCGTTTTTCCGTAGGCTTCGACCAGCTCGACCAGCCCGTTGAGCAGCTGCTGCTGCTGATCGACGGGCAGGCGGCGAAACTCGGGGAGGAGCTTGTAGAAGGAGAAGGAGACGAACTGGCGCTTCCCGGGGGTCGGGGGCTTGCCGGTCGGCTGTGCCTGGGGGGCATGGCCCGGGCGGGAGGCGGGGGTGGAGCTGGGGGTGGGGCTGGGGGTGGGGGTGGACACGGGCGCACTCCTTTGCGGGCGGCGGAGAATGCCGCGCGGGCAGCATGGCGCGGGAGCGCGGGAAATTCAACCGATGCATCGGCGGAGCGGGGCGCTGGTCAGTCGATACCTTTCCTGTACATCCCACGGCCCATGGGGCCCTGGACGGCGCCGGCGGTTTTGGGGAGGTCGGGGGTGGCGGCGCCGTAGTCCTTGTAGTGCGCGTCCCAATAGGCGATGAGGCGTTTAACCGATTTTGCCTCATCGTCGAGGGTGCCGTCGAAGACCCAGCGGTTGCCGTAGTTGGCGAGGCGGACGATGCCATAGTCGTCGGGGCTTTGGTCCATCATTTCCAGCGAGATGGCGAGGAGGTCGATCTGCGGGGCCATCATGAAGTTCTGGCCGTTCATGTTGATGGTGCCGTAGCCACCGGTGGCACCGCTGGAGGCGCGGAGGGTGGCGAGGAGGTGGGGCAGGGCCTCGCGGGGGTTGTAGGCGGCGACGAGGCGGCGGGCGTTGACGGCGGCTTCGCCATACTCGGTGGAGAGGGCGCGCGCCAGGGAGGTGGTGTCGGCGTTGGGCGGGGTGAGGGCGACGAAGAGCTGCGCGACCTTCGCGCGCACCAGGGGGCTGTTGTAGCGCAGCAGGAGATCGACGGCCAGACCCGCGTCGGGGGCACTGGCGTAGGCGGCTTGGTTGGTGTTGACGATTTGCACGTGCTGGCCGCGGATGATGAGGACCTGCTGAGGCTGGTTGGGATTGAGGGGCGGATGGCGGGCATCGGGATCACGATAAGCGACGCCGATGAGCTGCAGCGGGAGGGTCACGCCCTTCTCCCAGAGGGCGTTGACCAGCGGGACGCTGGGGGGGCGGTCCCAGGCGCTGTCGATGGCGCGGAGGGAGACTTCGCGGTCATCGTCGCCGATGAGGTGGGCGAGCAGGCGGTCGGCCTGGGGGCTGCGGTCATCGGTGAGCAGTCGCGCTGCCTGGACACGGTCGTTGACCTCCTGGCCATAGACGGCGGCGACGAGCTGCATGTGCGCGGGCGCGAGGGCCCAGCGGATCCAGGCGGCACGCTCGGGGGTATCGGGAGAGGCGAGGGCGTCGGCGAGGAAGGCGCAGAGCGCGGCGTTGAAGTCGAGGACCTCGCGGGCGCGGGCGGCGGCTTCGGGGTCCTGCTGCCGCATGAGCAGGGCGGTCTCCTGGGCGAGATTCTGGGACAGCAAATCCGCGACGTTGCGGACGTATTGGGCGTCGCCGGTGAGTTTGGTGATCTGGCCGGTGAGCGTAAGGGCGGCGGCGGCGGTGGGGCGGACGTCGAAGCGGAAGGTGGCGGGGAGCGTGGCGGGAGGCTGCGCCGCGGCCGACGGCTCAGGCTGCGAGGAGGCCGACGGGGCCACGTCGGCAAGAAGCGCCACCCGGGGCAGCGCCGGGCCGGCGCACGCAGGGAGCAGCCCGGCGAGCAGGAGCAGCGAGGAGGAGCGGTGCATGCGGCAGAGGGGCGTCACGCCATTCTCCCTGGGGAAGACTTCTGGGCAGTATATCGCGCGCGAGGGCGGTGCGGAAAAAGCGGGCGAGGTATTGGATGCGCCGCGCGGGCGGGGAGTTCCTCGGAGGGGGGGTATTTTTCCGGGGCGAGGCCAGGAGTGGCAGAGGAGATACTTCATTCCTCGTCGGCTGGCCCGTGCCTTTTCAACGGTGCGATCATCCAATGCAGCCTCGAGGGCGGTCAACATCACCGCCGTGCGGAATGGTATGACTGCTTCGTCTTCAACATTGGATTTGGTCAACGCAGCCATGCCTTATAAATATGAGAAGAACAACGAGAACTCTGCACGTTGGACCACCGGCTTGAGCGACTTCAGTGCCCTACGGTTTACAATTTTGGATGGATCAAGCGCATCCGTGAGCGCCTTGTCCGTGATCCATTTGTTGGACCATAAATCCGCTGCCTTTCCTTCCACCAGCTTGCAGAGGTTTTCGGTGTACGCCACTTTCGGGTCAAAGTGGTACCCCAAACGTTGTTGCCACACTTCGAGGTGCCCGTTGTTTGGCAACTGAGCGAGCTTTTTTCGAACCCGATCGAGTGCCGTCAGTTTCTCCTTCTTCGTCTCCAAGCGACTTAGAAGTTGGCTGACGATGGCCGCGCACGCGGGAAAACATCGAGGGCTTTGGAAACCAATATCCACCGCAATGCTGATCAGTTGGATGACGTTCGGAATGGCCTTGGTTTTGGTCAGCCTCCGGTAAAATCCATCCAAGACGGTCAGCAAGCTGCCAGCGTTCGGGAAGTCGTTTGAGTGGCAGTGAATGAGGAGCAGGTGCTTCTGCAGATTCCGGTCTACCTGTCTGCTACGCATCCACTGCTTCTTGTCCGCTTTGATCGAGCTCGGGATCACTGCGAGGGCGGATGTTGTCTTTCCCGCGTTCAGCTTCAAGCCAAGATCAAGCAGGACTTCGGTCAGCGCCTTGAGAATGCACTCACCCACCTGAGGGCTGTTAACGAAGATGCGGTAATCGTCTCTATAGCGCAGTATTTGGAACGCCGTGCTGTCACGACCTTTAAGCCGCTCACTCAATTCGAGGTCGGCGTATCCCAGCACCATCTCGGCGATAAGATCGATGAGAACTGAGCCTTGCGGTATAGCGTTCGTCTGACCGTGCTGCATGTCCTGAATGCGCGCGTCGATGACGTTACCGATCAGCGATTTATCTCCCTTGTGTTTCTTGGCGATGGCTTTGGTGTGGAGTGCCCACACAATTGAGTGCGTGTAGACCGACCCATAGCAGTCCGTGATGTCGGCGTGGTAGACGTGGTTGTAGTCCAACGCCAACTCGATCGACGCCTGCTCAATTCCCTGCCACCAATTCAGGACTTGCGCCGCCTGGTCCTTTCGCTTGGTTAGCGAGGCGAGAGGGATGCTCAGGCAGCGAATCTTCTGGTCTTTGGCGAATGCTGCGAACCGGGTCTGTATGTGCTTCCATGCTGCCGGCTCCGTCATCAGCCGCGTCAATTCGACGTAAATCGCCGGATGAATCAACTGGAACGGACGCCACGCGTAGCGCCCATCCTTGTTCGAGTAGATGGTGTAATTGACTCCCTCGTGATCTCGCGGCTTCGACGATGCCGAGGAGAGGAGCTTGCCGCCTATGATCGC
>CALCHA010000187.1 GCA_937901265.1 uncultured Phycisphaerales bacterium | reverse complement strand
ACGAAGAGCAGCACGTCGGCGCCGGTCTGATCGCGGAAATATTCAGCCATCGTGAGGGCCGAGAGCGCGACGCGGAGGCGCGAGCCGGGCGGTTCGTTCATCTGGCCGAAGACCATGACGGTCTGGTCGATGACGTGTTTGCCGGTGTCGCCGATCTTGGCTTCCTGCATTTCCAGCCAGAGGTCGTTGCCTTCACGGGTGCGCTCACCGACGCCGGCGAAGCAGGAGTAGCCGCTGTGGAAACGCGCGAGACGCGCGATGAGTTCCTGGATGATGACCGTCTTGCCGACGCCCGCCCCGCCGAACAGCCCGGTCTTGCCGCCGCGGACATAGGGGGCCAGCAGGTCAATGACCTTGATGCCCGTCTCGAACATCTTGGTCTTGGGTTCGAGGTTTTTGAATTCCGGGGGCGGCTGGTGGATGGGGCGGTAGACCTTGGCGTCCACCGGGCCCTTCTTGTCGATCGGCTGGCCGAGCATGTTGAACACCCGGCCGAGGGTCTCGATGCCGACCGGCACGGAAACCGGGGCGCCGGTGTCGACCACCGTCATGCCACGAGCCAGGCCGTCGGTGGGGCCCAGAGCGATCGCCCGCACCCGCCCGCCGCCGAGGTGCTGCTGCACTTCACCGGTGAGGTTCACGGTGATGCCGCGTTCCTGGGTGTTCACGGTCACCGCATTATAAATCGCGGGAAGCTGATCTTCCGGAAACTTCGCGTCAAAGGTCGACCCGATCACCTGCGAAATCACGCCGTTCGTCGCCATATTTGAAACTCCAAGCCGCTGGTTCGTTCTTCTGTCTTCTAGCTTCTGACTGCTAACTTCTCGATTACTTCATCGCTTCCACGCCGCCCATCAGCTCGCTCAGCTCGCTGGTGATCTGCGTCTGCCGGGCGCGGTTGTACGCCTGCGTCAACTGCTTGCCCATCTTGTCGGCATTGTCCGTCGCCGCTTTCATCGCCACCATGCGGGCGATCTGTTCGCTCACCGCAGCCTCGATGAAGGCCTGAAACACGCTGATTTTCACCACCACGGGAATCAGCTCTTCCAAAATCGCCTCGGCACTGGGCAGAAAATCGTACGGTACCGGCGTCTTGTCGGAGCCCTCTTCGGCCCCCGCAAGGCTCGTCAGCGGCATCACGTCCATCACCGAAGGCTTCTGCTGCCCCGCACTGATGAACCGCATGTACACCAACTTCAGCCCCGTGTAACGCCCTTCCCGATACCCCTCCATGAACGCCTCGGCAACCGCGTCGATCTCCGCATACCTGGGGTTGTCCCCCAGCGTCGTATAGGTCTGTGCCGCTGTCCGCTTGAGAAACCGAAAATAGGCGATGCCCTTTTTCCCGCTGACATGCAGCTCCGGGGAATCGCCCTGCGCCTCGAGATCCTTGAGCGTCTGATTCGCCAGCCGCAGCACGTTGCCGTTGTAGCCACCGGCGAGCCCGCGATTGGAGCTGACCACCAGCACGGCCGTCTTTCGCTTCGCGCCGGCGGCAGTTTCCTGCAGGAGCGGATGCGTGACATCCTTGCCCGAAGCGCGCAACGCCTGAACAGCGCTGGCCACCAGCTCGCCGATCTTGCGCACGTAGGGCTTGGTGCCCACCGCGCGCTTGAACGCCTTCTGATAGCGCGACGTGGCGATCATCTGCATCACTTTCGTGATCTTTTTGATGTTTCGCACCGCCTTGCGGCGCTTGATAATGACCCGTGCCTTAGCCATCGCAACCCTTAGTGCCTAGGTGTCTCGTGCCTCAGTGCCTCAGTGCCTTCGCGCCCTTAATGAGCCGCCGGCTGCTTCGCGGTCTGCACGTTGTCCTTCAACGCCTTTTCGGTGCCCTTGGCGGTGTCGTACTGCGCCGCGCCCTTCTTGCCGACCAGCGTCATGCTGGAGAACTTCTTGATCGACTCGACCAACTTGCCTTCGATGTCCGCCGTAAGGTCGCGCTTTGCAGAAAGTTCCTTCCGCACGTCGCTCCCGGCCGTGGACATGTATTCGAGGAAATCCTTTTCCCACGCAGCGACCTGATCCAGCGGCACCTGGTCGAGATAGCCCTGGGCACCCGCGTAAATCACCATGACCTGATCGATCACGTCCATCGGGACATACTGCGGCTGCTTGAGCAGTTCCACCATGCGGGCCCCGCGATCGAGCTGGCGCTGGGTCGCCGGTTCGAGTTCCGTCCCCAGCTGGGCGAACGCTTCCAGTTCGCGATAGGCCGCCAGATCCAGCCGCAGCGAGGCCGCGACCTTCTTGGCTTTCATTGCCTTGATCTGTGCCGAGCCGCCCACGCGGCTGACGGAGATACCGACGTTGATGGCCGGACGCATGCCCGCGGCAAAGAGGTCGGGCTCCAGATAAATCTGCCCGTCCGTGATCGAGATCACGTTCGTGGGAATGTAAGCGGAGACTTCGCCTTCCTGCGTTTCGATGACGGGCAAGGCCGTCAGCGAGCCGGCACCATTCTCATCCGAGAGCTTACAGGCGCGTTCCAGCAGGCGGCTGTGCAGATAAAACACGTCGCCCGGGTAGGCCTCGCGACCGGGCGGCCGCCGCAGCAGCAGTGAGAGCTGCCGATAGGCCTGAGCCTGCTTCGACAAGTCATCATAGACGCACAGGACATGCTTGCCCTGCCACATGAAATATTCGCCCATCGCACAGCCCGCGTAGGGCGCGATGTATTGCAGCGGTGCCGGATCCGATGCCCCTGCCGAAACCACGATCGTGTAATCCATCGCCCCGTGGCGACGCAGCGCGTCGACCACGCCGGCGACCGTCGACTCCTTGGTGCCGATCGCGACGTAGATGCACACCACTGCCTCGGGCGTCCCCCAGAACTTTTTCTGATTGATGATCGTGTCGATCGCCACCGCCGTCTTGCCGGTCTTGCGGTCGCCAATGATCAGCTCGCGCTGCCCGCGACCGATGGGAATCATCGCGTCAATCGCCTTGATGCCGGTCTGCAGCGGCTGCTTGACGGGCTGCCGGTCGGCGATGCCCGGAGCGATGATGTCGACCTTACGCCGCTCGGTGCTCTGGATCGCCGGGCCGCCATCAATGGGCTGGCCCAAAGGGTTGACCACGCGGCCCAGGAGCGCCTCGCCCACCGGCACGCTCAGCAGCTCGCCGGTCGTGCGGACGGTGTCCCCCTCCTTGATTTTCTTGTAGTCGCCGAGGATGACCGCGCCCACGGTCTCTTCTTCCAGGTTGAACACCTGCCCGAAGATGCCGTTGGGAAACTCAAGCATTTCGCCGGCCATCGCGCCGCGCAGGCCGTAGATACGGGCGATGCCGTCGCCGATCTCGATGACCTTGCCCACCTGCGTGATGTCCAGCTGGGTCTGGTACTGCGAGATTTCCTGCTGGATCACCGAGGTGATTTCGTCGATTTTGAACTTCATCGCATGCCCTCAAAAGTTTCCCGCTCGCGGCTGGGCCGCCGGGGATTCATCCACACTCGTTACGCCAGCACCGCCGTCGCGTTGCCCTGCAGGCGGCCCACGCCGTTGCGTTTCAGCTGCTCTTCGATGCGCTCCAACTGCGTGGCGACGCTGCCGTCGATGAGCGTGTCGCCCACCATCAGCATCATGCCGCCAATCAGCGCCGGATCCGTCTTGACCTTCAGGTCCGCCGTCTTCCCGCCCAGGCTCGCTCCGATGGCGGCCTTGACGCGGTCGATGACCTCCGGCGAAAGGTCATGCGCGGTGGTCAGTTCGGCGGCCACATGACCGCCCATTTTGCGGAGAATGGTTTCAAAGCCCGCCACGAATCCCCCCAGGAACATCAGCCGGTCGCGCCGCGCCAGACTCAGCAGCACCTGCAGCGTCAAATTCTCCAACCGCCCCTCGAAAATTTTGTGAAGCGATGACAGGCGATCCTCTTCCGACACGTCCAGCGCCTGGGTAAACCCGCGAAACGCCACGTTCGTCCGGAGCAGCTCCCCGATGCCGCGCACATCCTCCGTCACCCCCGCCAGATTGCCCTGCTTCTGGGCCTCATTGACCAGCGCCTGGGCAAATATCGATCCCACCGCCTCCACATGAAAATCGTTGTCCGCCATCGTCTCAGCGCCCTTAGTGACTCAGTGCCTTAGTGCCTCGGTGCCCCGGTGTCTTGTTCCGTCAGTTCTTCCTGGCCATCTCGGCAAGCGATTCTTCAACCAGCCGCTGCTGATCGCTGACTGTGACATCCCGTTGCAGGATCTTCCGCGCCACCGCGGTTCCCAGTTCCGCCGCGTGACTGTTGATGTCCGTCAACGCCTGCTGTTTCGCCGCCTCGATCTCGCGCAGCGTCCGGTCCTTGAGCGACGCCGCATCCGTTTCGGCCTGCAGCCGGATCGCCTCAGCCACCTTCACGGCGTCAGCCTTGGCCTGCGTCAGTTGCAACGCCGACTGCCGCTGCACTTCCGCCATCTTCGCCTCGAGCTCGCGCCCGCTGGCGTCGGCCTGCTCCCGGGCCCGCTGTGCCGCCTCAATCGAATCGCGGATCGCCTTCTCGCGGCTCTTCAGCCCGCCGAGAATGGGCTTCCACGCCGTCATCCCCAAAATCCCCAGCAGCACCAGGAAAATGATCACCGTGAAAAACGCCGTCCCCAGATCAGGATCCAGGATCCCGCCCTGCGGTGCCTCGACATCATGCGTCCCGGCGACACTGATCTCGCGGACCGCGGCCTCAGTGTTGCCGGCGATCACCTGCCGCGCTGTAGGTTCTCCCGGCGCCCGCGCAGCTCCCGACGAAGTGCCCGCCAGAGCGCCGCCAAGCGCCGCCACCATGACCATCAGAACCATCGGCCGCTGCATCACTGTTCGCATGTCCCGCTACCCAAGTAAAAGAACGTTCGAGGTCCCATCCGGTCATCAACGACGCCCGGCCGCAAACCTGGACTCAAGCAAGCTCCGCCGCGTCACTCCCCTCTCGACAGATGCCGGAAGGGGAACGGGACGGAAGCGGCTGCTTCCGTCCCGCATCGCATTCAGATGGGGAGTTTGTTGTACACCAGGAACGAAATCGCCAGCAGGAAGAAGGTGAACCCTTCGATCAGTGCCGCCGAGATGATCATGTTCGTCTGGATCTTGCCAGCCGCTTCCGGCTGCCGCGCGATCGCTTCGCACGCCGAGCCACCGATGTGGCCGATGCCGCGGCCTGCGCCCGCGACCCCGAGGCCGCCGCCGATGAGTGCCCCGGCCATGCCCACGCCCACACCGAGCATGTGCCCGTCCGCAGTCGTCGCGGCCGCCTGGGCCAATGTCATAAGAAGGTCCATAACGAGCTCCTGCCCTAATGGGCGACTGTGACGCCGGTCTTTTCTTTTCCAGCGCTGGTATTTGTCCCGACCTTGGCGAGGGGCTTAGGCGTCGGTGACCGGCCCGATGAAAGGAGTCCGAAAAGTCGGCTGGCCCGCCGGTCCTTCCGTTTCCGCTTCTCTCCTCAATGCTCCGGCGCTACGGCCGAGGCAATGAACAATGTTGCAAGAAAGGTGAAAATGTACGCCTGCAGAAACGCCACGAACACTTCCAGGATGCTGAATGCCGCGCATCCCAGCACCACCAGAACTCCCATCGCTCCGCGCGCCTCGTACGACGTCACCAGAAAAATCAACGTCAAAAACGATGCCAGCACCAAGTGCCCGGCGATCATGTTCGCAAACAAACGCATGCACAGCGAGAACGGTTTCACCAGCGCGCCGATCATCTCCAGCAAGAACATCAGCGGCCACAACCAGAAGGGCACCAGCGGCACGAAGTTCTTGATGTAATGCCCCGTCCCCATCACCACCGCCACCG
>CALCHA010000186.1 GCA_937901265.1 uncultured Phycisphaerales bacterium | reverse complement strand
CGGCCGCCTCCTCCTGTGGCGCTTGCCCCACCATTATCCCTGGACTCAAAAACTCAAGTCCCCAGTATCCCTGCCGCCCACAACAGCTCCCGCCGCATCAGCTCCCGAGCCTCTTTGATCTCGAACACCGACGCCTGGTGCCCCAGCGCACAATAAAACACCCGCCCCTTCCCATACCCTTTCGTCCATACCTGCGGCATCTCCACCGACCCGTTCACCACGTGCGGCCCCTCCACCCCCGGCGTCGGAAAGTGCGTGCTTGCCAACACCCGCACCGCCGGATCCACATGCAGGTAATACTGCTCCGACGTCACCTCAAAATCCTCGATCCCCCGCGTGATCACATGCTCCAGATCCCGCACGCGCACCGTGTAGGTCACCCGGTCCTCCCCCGGATGCGCCACCCATTGCCCCCCGGTCATAAACTGATACTCCGTGTGCTCGCGAAACGCATCGCACATCCCTCCGTGACACCCCGCAAGGCCCACCCCGCGCTCCCGCACCGCCGCGCAAAGGGCCGCCCCCTGCTCCTTCGACAGCTTCCCCATCGTCCAGAGCGGCACGATCAAATCGACTCCCGCCAGCCCCGCCTCGGAATAGGCCTCCAGCGTGTCCGCCACCCTCACCGCAAATCCCTCTGTCCGAAGAATCCGAGCAAAAATCTCCGCCACTTCCGCCGGTTGGTGCCCCTGCCACCCCCCCTGCACAATCAACGCCGTCGGCATAGCACGTCCTTTTCAGTCTCAGAACAACGTCGCCGCCTCCGCCACCGGCGCCGCCTCGCTCTTCAGCCGTCGCTGCACCTGATTGTACATCGCCAGCAGAAAATCCGCCGTGTCCGCCAACTGCAGCGTGTCTCGCCGCGCCGCTCCCGCCGCAAACAGCCCGAACGCAAAGGGCGAAGGTGAGGGCAAATCCACCACCCGCAGCGCATGTCCCGCCAGTGCCTCCACAAACGCCTTCGCCGACGGCGTACAAAGCAAATCCTCCATC
Source organism: uncultured Phycisphaerales bacterium (assembly GCA_937901265.1). Classification (GTDB taxonomy): domain Bacteria; phylum Planctomycetota; class Phycisphaerae; order WQYP01; family WQYP01; genus CALCHA01. The sequence continues at coordinate 399 of CALCHA010000186.1, read as the reverse complement.
ACCGTCCGCCGCGTCTCCTCCAGCAGCAGATGCTCTGGATGATGCTCCCGCAGCGCCTCCAGCAGCTTGAGCGAATAGCCCTGCAGCTGCCCGATGAACCGCCGCCGCCCGAACTTGTTTTGCAGCAGCGCATGCGCCCGGATCGCCGTGAAGCGGAACTGCGTGCGAAACAACTCGCTCGCCTCCACCGCCGCCGCCAGATCCTCCTCAAAGCGCCCCGGCGAAAGCAGCGACCGCACCAGCGTCCGATCCGCCTGCCGCGCCGCTGAACCCGACGCCACCCACACCCCGAACGCATAGTCGTCGATCACCACCGTCGCATTGTGCCCCGCCACCGGATCGCCCTCCGCCCCCAACCACGCCGGCCGGCCGAACCGCTGGTGCATCCGATACGCCACC
>CALCHA010000185.1 GCA_937901265.1 uncultured Phycisphaerales bacterium | reverse complement strand
CGCCCCGCCCAGCCCGCCCGCCACGATCTGCCGCGGCACCAATCCTCCCTGCACGACCGCAAAGCTCGGCCGCAGTCGCCGCGCATTCGTAGACGTCACATGCACGACATCCCCCCCCAGAAACTCCAGCGTCACCCCCGAGGACAAATGCGTTTGCGTCGGTCCAACCCCCGCGACCTGCCCTCGCACGCAACTCACCGCCAAAAGCAGCGCCACCGCCGCCGTCAAACCGCTGCGCATCATCGTCTCTCCCACGCAAGAAATGTGGCGATACGATACGCCACCGCCCCCCCCGCGCCCAGCGGCATCCCCGCCCCGCCCCTCAATGCTTCTTCAAGCTGATCCCGAAGTGCGTGTAGGTGATCCGCTCCTGGCCATTGTCGTCCGAAGGCACGTTGGCAATCCCGCCGAACTGCTCCAGATACATGCACGACGAGCCCCCCTCATCGCACAGCATTCCCTCCTCCGCCCCGAACGCCTTCAAAAACGTCCCTACCTCCGCCCGCGTGAAACCCATCGAATAGCTCGGCTGCCGCCCATCCACCACCATCAGGTACAGCTTCGTGCCATCCGCATTGATCGCCATCGCCGTCCGTGGCTGGCGATTCCGCTCGTTGGCGGTCTGCACCACGCCATGGACCAGCGCATCGAGCCGCCCCCAGATCGCCGTGGGCACGCCCGTGGGGGGCGTCCGATCCGGGGCGGTCATCGCCGTAAAGTGCGCCCGGTTGTGCGCATCAAACGTCAGGTAGGGCCGCGGATTCCCCGTCAGCTCCTTCATCAGCAGCTTGCCATCCATCACCATGAACCCGCGCCAGCCCCCCAGCCCCGAGCCCTGCCGCGGCGACGTCCCCGCCTCGCCGTTGATGGCCACCGAGCAGTCGTTGGCTTTGGCGAATACCGAGGTCAGCGTCTTGGTGTCGAAATCCGCCTGCAGCTTGATCTGCACATCCGGATTCGTCAGGTCGACCACCGCCAGCCACACCTGCGCCGGCGTGCGACTCACGTGCACCTGGTAGACGTCGGTCGCCTGATCATAGACCACGGGTTGAACCGTGACTGCCCCAAACGCCGGCTCCAGCAACTTCGTCGCCGCCGCCGGATCGATGAAAAACGAGGTCCGCTTGCTGTTCGCCTGGGTCGTCGCTGATGCGATGAGGGCCGTCACATTCGCCGTGTTGCGCGCTCGCAGCGCCGCCACCTCTTGCTGCAGAAGGGCGATCTTTCGGTCAATGATCAGCAGCCCCACCATCCCCGCCGCCACCGGGATTCCGACCGCCAGCGCCGCACGCACGTTGGTCCGCCCCGACTTGCGAAACAGCCGCGCCATCCCCAGCGCCAGCCCCGCCCCCAACAGCGCCACCCCGCCGATCAGCACCACCAATGGCAATTCCAGCAGCCGGTTCCCTGTCGCTACCAGATTGTCGATCATCGCATTCACCCGCTCCCCCGTCGTCGTCGGCTCCGCGACCGCATTTCCCGGAGTCGCATCGACCTGGCCCAGCGGCGTGGCCTGCTCCGTCGCGGCCGCCGGTGCCTTTACAGGGGCTTTTACGGGCGCTGGCGCGATCGCCGCGCTCTCTAACTCCGGACGCCCATTATAGATCCAATGCGCCTCCACGCGATCCCCCGGCTTAAACGGCGGCAGGTTCGCGGCCGCCCCGCCCGCCTCCTTGCGATAGACCCGCCGCGCCGCCTCCCCCTCCGGCCGCAACAGCAGGTAGTCCGACGTCTCCTCCACCACCACCCCAACGGTCTGCCCCTTCGTCCCCGCCGCGGGTGCCCGTTCCTGTGCGCGCAGCGCCCCAGACGCCGCCAGCAGTGCCGCCATCACCAGCGCCCACGCGATCGATCGTACGTTTTTCATTGCAGGATCTTACCCCCATGCCCATGAAGACTGCGTGAAGAATCGAAGCTATTTCCGCCCCCTGCCCGCCCTCTGACCGCCCGTACGCCGCCCCCCCCCGGATAGCCGGGAACGCCCGCGGGGTGTGGGGTCCCCTTGGGCGTCCCGGCTCGTGGGGATCGTTCAGGGTGCCGCCGTGATCGTGGCCGACGCGCCGGTCAATCCGTCCGACACCGCCTTCACCGTGATCGCCCCCGGCCCTTTCGCTTTCACGATGACCAGTGCCAGCCCGTTGAACGCCTTGCGGTCCGGGATATGGAAGATGTTGAGGTCGGTGGCGTCCCCGTTGTCCGTCGCCACGATTTCACCCGGACCGCTGATCGTGAAATGGATCAGGTTGTTGGCCGTGGGCACTTCCAGCCCGGCGGGGTCATCGACCGCCACCGTGACGAAGGAAAGGTCCTTGCCGTCCGCCGCGATCGTCGCCCGGTCGGGCTTCATGGCCAGCTTGCTCGCCGCGCCGGTGGTCTTGACGGTGTCCTCGGCCCACTTCTGGCCGCCTTTGTAGGCGACGACTTTCAGTTCGCCGGGCTGATAGACGACATCGTCAAAGCGAATCCGGTATTCGAACTCGCCCTTCTTTTTGCGGCCTTGGGAGATGCCGTTGAGGAAAAGCTCCGCCTCATCGCCGCTGGTGTAGATGTGCACCGGGGTGACCTGGCCGACGCGGTCGGGCCAGTTCCAGTGCGGGAGGATGTGGGCCATGGGCACCTCGGGCCGCCAATGCGCCTGGTAGAGGTAAAACCGGTCTTTCTTGAAGCCGGCGAGGTCGAGGATGCCGAAATAGCTGCTGCGGGCCGTATCTCCGCCGCCGCCGAAGGGGGTCGGCTCGCCGAGGTAATCAAAGCCGGTCCACACGAACTCCCCGCCGGTGAAGGGGGCCTTCTCCAGCGCCATGAACTCCGTGTCGGGCGAGTCTGCCCAGCTGGGGTAGTACAAATCGAAGGACGAGACCTGGAAGTCGTGGCCATCCTGACCCGGAGGCGCGGGACGTGGCGCCGTCGCTCCGCCCCTGCCTCCGCGGCCCCCGCCGGTCACCGCCCCGGGGTTGGGAGCCACGGGAAACGCATAAAAGCCCCGGCTCGACACCGTCGAGGCCGTCTCGCTCCCGAACACGAACTGCTCCGGAAACGCGGCGTGGAACCGCTGATACACGTTCAGCCCGTTGTTGACGTTCGGATTGGTGATGGCGTGGTAGTTGATGCCCATCAGGTCAAGGCCGGTGTGGAAGGGATTGAAACTGCCGTCGCGCTGCTCCGGGCTGTTGTTGGCCGACCCGGTGGGGCGCGTCGGATCTTCCTCGTGGCAGATCGCGGTGAGTTCCTTCGCCAGGTCCACGCCATGCTGGCCCGATCCCTGGTCGCCGACCTCGTTGCCGACCGACCACATGATCACCGAGGGATGGTTGCGGTCGCGCCGCACCAGCGCCCGCGTGTCCTTCTCATGCCAGTCGGGATAAAACATATGGTAATCCCCGGCATTTTTCCCTTTCTCCCAGCAGTCGAAGGTTTCGTCCATGATCATGAAGCCCATCTGGTCCGCGAGGTCCAGCAGCTCTGGTGCGGGCGGATTGTGACTGGTGCGGATGGCGTTGCAGCCCATTTCCTTGAGCAGCTCCAATTGCCGCTGCAGGGCCCGGGCGTTCACCGCGGTCCCCAGGGCTCCCAGGTCGTGGTGATCGCACACCCCGTAGATGTTCACGTGCTTGCCGTTGAGGAGCAGCCCCTTCTGGGGATCGAACACCACCGAGCGCACGCCGAAGGGGGACTCGTAGGAGTCCACCACCTTGCCGCCCTGCTCCACCGTGGTGGCCACGACATAGCGGTTGCCGGGGTGGTCGATGTCCCACAGCCGCGGAGCGGCCAGCTTGAGCGACGCATCCACCATACCCGAGGCATGGGCCCCCAGCTGCGTCGGCGCGGTCGTGGTCTCCGCCAGCACGGGTCCCGCCTTGAGCCCGCCCGCGCCCACCGCAAAAATCTGATGTCGCAGCGTGACTTCCGCCGCGGCCTCCGTGTCGTTGTCCACCTGGGTCTTGATCTGCACCGTCGCCGCCGCTTCCGTCGGCTGGGGCGTCGTCACAGCCGTCCCCCAATGGGCGACATGCACCCGGTTGGTCTTCACCAGCCAGACGTTGCGGTACAAGCCCGCGCCGGGATACCAGCGCGACCCGCGGTCGGGGGTGTCGAGGCGGATCGAGATCACATTGTCCTGGCCCGCCTTGACGTAGGGCGTCAGGTCGATGCGGAAGGAGGAGTAGCCATAGGGCCACCCGCCGGCAAATTTACCATTGCACCACACCAGGGCGTAGGACATGGCGCCATCGACGTCGAGCGAGATTTGCTTGCCAGCGTCCCCCGCTTCGAGCTTCACATGTTTGCGATACCACACCGGGCCGGCATACTTCAGCCGTCCGGTCCCGCCGGGCAGGTTGGCCTGGAAAGGGCCCTCGATGGCCCAGTCGTGAGGCAACTGGACCTGGCGCCAGGGTTCACCCGCCGCCCCCTTCTGCTCATCAAAATCGGCATGGGCATAGGCCGCATCGGCCACCGCCCCTTCGGCCGGCGGCTGCATGGTCGCGGCCGATCCACCCCGCCGCAGCTCTTCGCCGGTGCGCTTGAGCACCTGCGCGAAGGGCGTCTCATTGGCTGTATTGACCGGGTTGCCGTTGGTCGGCATCGGCGCGAAATAGTTGTAGGCATCCGGGGCGAGCCCCGCCGGATCGCCATGGGTGAAGGCCCAGTCCGCATCCAGGGACACGCGTTCCCGCGGGCCTCCATGCTGCTCACGGTCATTGGGCAACGCATGCATCGCGGAGGGCCCGCCCATGGTCGCCGCACACCCCGTCACCCCAATCGCCGCCGCCACCGCCCCGGTTAATACCGCCGCCGCCAAGACCTTCCGCATAGTCACCTTCCTCAAAAACAAGCCATTTCAATTCTGACGTTTCACGTTTACGTTCTCACCGCAAGGCCACATCCCACTCCTTCGCCCGCCGCCCCTTGCCCGCGGGTCCATCGACATCGAGGGCCACGGTAAAGCGTCCCGCGCGCGAATAAGCGTGTTCCGGATTTTGTTCCGTGGACGTTTTCCCATCCCCGAAATCCCACTTCCAGCTGGTCATCCCGCTGCCATCTTTCGTCTGCGTGTCATCATGAAACGCCACCAGCCGCCGCTGCATGTCCAGCACCTTGAACGACCAGTCCGCATCCACGGGTTTGCGGAGCGCCGGTTCCAGGGGCATCAGCTTGAACGGGCAAAGCTGGTCCGCGTTGCCATACATCGTGTGATGCCGCGACAGATTCCAGAACCCGTTGTTGTCCTTCTTTGTCGCATCGTCGTAGTCAATGATCGCCCAGGACAACGCCACCGAGTTCCCTTCGACCAGCTTGGTCTCCACGGCCTTCTCCGGCCCGTCGGGCGGCGCATAGTCAAAGGGCGTGATCCAGAACTCGAGCACCAGCTTCCCGCTCTCGCCCGGCTTAAAATTGTACTTCGTCGCCGCGTTCGACCAGGGCAGCTTCTTGATCCAGGGGGCCTGGGGGCCCCAGGCCATGCACCAGTCCTTGTCCACCGCGGGCGTGAAAATGTGATAGTTTTGCGCGTGCACCCCCTGGAACGTCGTGTACAGCGAATCGACCCCGATCGCATCCTTGTCCGGATGCTGCTCGGCAATCAACGGCCCGCCGCTGCGGTCCCCATCCACCACCACTTCAAACGTGTCGTTGTGCAGCCCCGGCTGCGAAAAATCCCAGTAGTCGTCCGTCGCCTCGTAAAGAAAATAGAGTCGATTTTCCCCCTTCACCCAGCCCACCTTCACCTTCACATCCAGCGTCTTGGGATCAGGCGCGGCATGCTTTCCGGTATCGTCCACGAGTTCGTTGGTCCCAATCGCATAGGAATCGGGAACGATGTCCCAGTCGGACGCATCGCCATCGATCCGCGGAATTTTGTCGGCCGGGAACTGAAAAATCTTGAAGTTCCGATCGGTTCGATCGAGCGCCGTCGCCGACCGGTGAGGCCAGAACGCCAGGCCGATGGCCGTCGCGGCGACCGTCGCCGGTGCCACGGCCGCCCACACCCGTTTCGCCACCCGCATACCATCCTCCGCTTTTGAGCTCCGCCGCCCGGGTCCTACCCCAAAACCGTCAGAGAGGCCTTCATAAATGCGGGCAGGTCATCGGGTCGCCGGGAGGAGACGAAGTGCCGATCCACGACCACCGCCGCATCCTCGTAGAGCGCCCCGGCGTTCACCAGATCATCCTTGATTCCCGGCGAGCCGGTCACGCGGACCCCGGCATAGACCCCTGCCGAAACCGCCATCCAGCCCCCGTGACAGATGGCCGCGATGAGTTTTTTCTGTTCGTTCATCTCCGCGATCAGCGACTTTACTTTCGCGTCGCGGCGCAGTTTGTCGGGCATCCAGCCCCCCGCCAGGACCACCCCGGCGAAATCCGCCGACTTCATTTCCGCGATCAGCGCCTCGCTCACCGAGGGATATCCGGGGTTGCCCAGATAAGGCGCGCCCGGCGTGGGGAACGGCAGCACCACGGCGAACGCCGCCTACGTAAACGGCTACCGCGCGTAGACCAGGTCCA
>CALCHA010000184.1 GCA_937901265.1 uncultured Phycisphaerales bacterium | reverse complement strand
GGGGTCCATCACGTTGGCGGTGCAGATAAAAATGACGCGAGACAGATCGAAAGGCAGCCCCAGATAATGGTCGGTGAAGGTGTTGTTCTGCTCGGGGTCGAGGACTTCCAGGAGGGCGGCGGAGGGATCGCCGCGGAAATCGGCACCGAGCTTGTCGATCTCGTCGAGCATCATCACGGGGTTGTTGGTGCCGGCCTTGCGGAGTTCCTGAAGGATGCGTCCGGGCAGCGCGCCGACGTAGGTGCGGCGGTGGCCGCGGATGTCCGCTTCGTCGCGCACGCCCCCCAGCGACAGCCGCACGAAACTGCGCCCGAGGGATGCGGCGATGGATTTGCCCAGCGACGTCTTGCCTACGCCCGGCGGTCCCACAAAGCACAAAATCGGCCCGCGGCCATTGGGATTGAGGCGGCGCACGGCGAGAAACTCAATGATGCGCTGCTTGATCTTCTCGAGGTCGTAGTGATCGCGGTCGAGGATCGCGCGGGCCTTGCGAAGGTCCAGATCGTCGGCGGAGGACTTGCTCCAGGGCAGCTCGGCGACCGTTTCAAGGAAGCTGCGAATGACACCGAATTCGGGGGAGGCCTGCGGGATGGATGAAAGGCGGCCCAACTCGCGGTCGGTTTCCTTCTTGACGCCCTCCGGCAGCCTGGCGTCGTCGAGCCGCCGACGCAGCTCGGTGACCTCCGCGCTGGCGGGGTCGTCTTCGCCCAGCTCCTTCTGAATCGCCTTCATCTGCTCCTGCAGGAAGTAGGTGCGCTGCGATTTGTCGATGCTGCTCCGCACCTGGGTCTGGATTTTCTCCTGCAACTCCAGCAGCTCAATGCGCGCGGCGAGCTTCTCACGCACCCGCTCCAGCCGCTTGGTGACGTCCAGTTCTTCCAGGAGCGACTGCTTTTCCTGCATGTCGGCCTGAAGGTTCGCGGCAAGGAAGTCCGCCAGCATCCCCGCGGACTCGATCGCTTCGACGACCTGCACGGCCTCGTCGGGCACGTTGGGCGAAAGGTGAATCATGCGCGCGGCGGACTCGCGCACGCTCTTGACCAGCAGCTCAAACGCCGGCGTATTCTCCGGGGCGGCATCCGTGAGAATTTCAACTTTCGCCTTGAGGTAGGGCTCCTCGGCGAGCACTTCGAGAACGCGGAACCGCACGAGGCCATGGATCAGGATGTTGAATTGTCCGTCGGGGCCGCGGGCCATTTTCAGCACCAGCGACGTCACGCCGATGGTGAAGAGGTCCGCCGGCTTGGGATCGTCGTTGGTTTCGTCGCGCTGGGTGAGGATTCCGACGATTTTCTCCGAGGTCAGGGCTTCGTCGAGAAGACGCTTGCTTTTGTCGCGGCCCACGCCCAGGGGCAGGACGGCGCCGGGAAAGGCGACCTGTCCCCGTACCGGGAGGATCGCGAGGGTCTCCGGGATGTGGATGGATTGCAGCAGCGGCGAGGCGACGCCGGAGATGCGCACGCCGGGCTTGGCGGTCTCGCCGGGGGCATCAAGAGGGACGTCCGCTGGCGGGGCGTCCGCGGGCGCTTCGGGCACCACCGGTATTTCCGCAACGGGATCTTCGGCCACCGGGATCGCGGGCTGGGCGGCGTCCTTCAGGTCCTGGTCAGTCATGCCTGCTCCCGGTTCTGGTGCTCGTTGGGGTTCTGGTGTTTGATTTTGGGCAGGGTGATCCAGAGCATGCCGACGTGATAGCTGGCGTCGATGACGCTCGCGTCGACGCCGGCAGGCACTTCGACGGTGCGGCAGAAGTTGCCATGGTCGATTTCCATGAGGTGCATGGCCACCGCGCGGGAGCCATCGGGAGGCATCGGGCTGAGGCGGCGGCCGCGGATGGCGACGTTGCCTCTTTCCAGCGAGACGTCGATGTCGTTCTGGTCCATTCCCGCGACATCGACGCAGATCAGGAACGCAGACTGGGTTTCGTAAAGATTGACCGCCGGGCGGAATGCATCGAGCGGCGAGAAGCCGCCCGGGAGGCGCGACATCTCTCGATCGACCAGCTGGTTCATCTGGCGTACCAGGTTGGCGAATTCTTCGCTGACCTGAAAAAGCGGGGGGGTGGCAGCCATGGCGAGGGCCTCCTGACAAGAGGAGACATTTTAGGCGGTGCGGAGGCGGGGGGAAACCCAATCGGAAAACGGGCGTGGGTCGGCCGCGAATGGGGTTCGCGTCACGTCCGAAGGAAATTGACAGGTCGGGTCAGCGGCCTCTATAAGGAGGGGCTTGGTATTTCTGGCGGAGCACGGATGGTGGCGGCGGTAGCAGGCTCGGGGGCGGCGGGGGACTACGGGCCGTTGCCCTGGGTGTTGTTTGTGCTCTTCGCCCTCATGGCGGTGGGCCCCGCGTTTGCCGTGGCCTTTTCGCGGAACATCGTGCGCGGGGCGGTGAGCCTGCTCTTTTCCCTCATCGGCGTCTCCGGGCTCTATTTCCTGCTGCACGCGGAGTTTCTGGCCGCCGTACAGCTCGTCGTGTATGTCGGGGGCACGCTGATCCTGATGATTTTCGGGATCATGCTCACGGCCAAGTCACCCGGGGCGGGCTACGGTGCATCGCGCGGCGAGGTGCTGTGGGGGACGCTGGTGGCGCTTGCCTTGGCGCTGCCCCTGGGATGGCTGGTCCTTGCGACCTCCTGGGGCACCCGCGGGTTGGTGACCACCGGTGCGGCCGCCACCCGACCCACCGTCGAGGACCTGGGAATGGCCCTGCTCGACCCGCATGGTTTTTTGTTGCCCTTCGAGGTCTTGTCGGTACTGCTGCTCGCGGTGATGATCGGGGCGGCCTATCTGGCAAAAGCGCGGCGGCCGGCAAAGTCGGCCGCGGCGGCGCAGGTTTGATGGTGCGGCGGGCGAGGCAATCATGTTGACCCTTCCCATGTTCCTTGCGGTTTCGGTGCTCCTGCTGGTCGCCGGAGTGCTGACCATGGTGCTCAAACGCAACGCCATCGGCATCCTCATGGGCGTCGAGCTTGTGCTCAACGCCGCCGCCCTCAACCTCGTCGCCTTCAATGCCTTTCTCCCCGAAAAGAGCCCCGGCGACGTGCGGCTCGACGGGCAGGTCTTCGCTCTGTTCATCATTGTGATCGCCGCGGCTGAGGCGGCCGTGGCCCTGGCGATCTTCCTTAACTTTTACAACAACCACGCCACCATCGACGTGGATCAGGGATCCACGCTGCAACGCTAGACCTCCAGTCCACAGCCCCCAGCGGCAGGCCATTTTGTCTTGAGGATTCATGCCGGTACCCGAATACCTGATTCTCGCCGCCCTGCTTCCCCTGGCGGGCTTTGTCCTGCTGATTTTTCTCGGCAAAAAGATCGGCCGCCTCGCCGGTCCGCTGGCGACGGCGCTGCTGTTCGGTTCGCTCACGCTCTCCGTCCTGGCCACGATCAACTGGGTGGCCAAGCCCGAATACAACGCGGCGCATTACGTCGAAACCATGTCCTGGCGCTGGATTCCCCTGCCCTCGATGCCCTCGCCCGGACCCGGTACCCCGACCACCGCCCCCTCCGCGGAAGCCGGCATTGAGGTCAGCGTCCTCGTCGATTCGCTCACCATCGCCATGTTCACCCTCATCACCCTGATCGCCTCGCTGGTGCACCTCTTTTCCCTGGCCTACATGGCCCGCGATCCGCAGTACCCGCGCTACTTTGCCTACCTCGGCCTCTTCTGCTTTTCGATGATGGGCCTCGTGCTGGCCAATTCGCTGGTGCAGTTGTTCTTTTTCTGGGAGCTGGTGGGTATCTCATCGTTCCTGCTCATCGGCTTCTGGAATTTCAATCGCGGGCCGGCCATGGCGTCGGTCAAGGCCGTGATCGTCAACCGCGTAGGGGATGCATCTTTT
>CALCHA010000183.1 GCA_937901265.1 uncultured Phycisphaerales bacterium | reverse complement strand
CGCGAGAAAGTGATCATAGAAGCCGTCGGTGTTGAGGAGGCCGAAGGGTTTCTGGTGCAGCCCCAACTGCCCCCAGGTGAGGATTTCGCAGAATTCCTCCAGCGTCCCGAATCCCCCCGGCATCGCGATGAAACCGTCAGCCAGCTCCGCCATCAATGCCTTCCGCTCGTGCATGGACTCCACAATGCGAAGATCCGGCAGCTCAATGTTGCCGATCTCTTTTTCCATCAGGAACTTCGGAATCACGCCGGTGACACGCCCCCCCGCGGCCAGCGTTGCGGTCGCCAGCTTCCCCATCAGCCCGATGTTCCCCCCGCCATACACAAGGCCGACGCCCTGCTCTGCGAGCAACCTCCCCAACGCCTCCGCGGCGGCGGCGTAGTCGACATCGGCCCCGAGAGAGGACCCGCAGAAGACGGCGACCCTTTCAATTTTTGCCATGGAACCCTTCGCGCCCGGAGCGACGTCAGCCCCCCCGGTACTCACAGAAACTTGTCGATAATTTTTACCGCGCGCGACAGGCTTCCCGGCTGGCTGTCCAGCACACGCAGGAAGAGACGGTCGAAGGTGTTGAAAAAATCACGAAGCTCGGCCACGCGCTTCACATAGGATTCATGGGCGGCCCTTTCGGCAGGAGAGTCACTGCTTTCGGGCTTTTTTCCCGCCAGTCGCAGGCACTCCTCAAGCCGCGTCAGCAGCGGGTCGAGTTCGCGCTTCTTGCGTTCCCGCATGATGACCTGGAACATCGCCCACACGTCTGCTTCGGTGGTGAAAAAATCGCGACGATCGCCGGGCGTCGACGTGCGCCGCACGATTCCCCAGTTGATCAGGTCGCGCAGATTCATCGACACATTGCCGCGGGAAATCTGCAGTTCTTCCATCAACTGCTCCGCGGTGAGCGGCTCGGCAGTCACCATCAACAGCGCATGAATCTGCGCCATGGTGCGGTTGATGCCCCAGTGATTGGCCATCTGCCCCCACAAGTCGATGAACTCGCGGCGTGCGGCGGCAATGGAAGGCGTTTTGGGTACAGGGATGTCGGGCATCACGGCCATCCGTCAGAATCTCAGACCTGCCGTGGAGTATAGCAAAAGCGGTGTGTTTCAGAAAGTTTTGAAGGAAAAGTGCCCTGTGCGCCGACACTCCCCCGCCGGTCTTCCAATTCCGCAGGGTTACGCCACCCGTGCTGCACGCTTTCGCTGCTTCAGAAGGAGCGCGCAGGCCAGGCCGAGGGTGGACATGCTGGCCGCGGCGGAAGGCAGCGGTGCGGGCGCGACGCCAGGCAGTGCCGTGGGCACAAATTCGACCCCGCGGAAGGCGGTGTACATTGCCGAACTGGCCAGAACGCTGACCGACGACGTTCCCCCTGTTCCGGTGTCGGTAATCGAACAGAGTTGCCCCGCGTTGTTAATTCCGTACATCACAAAATCGTCGCCCACGTACTGGCCAGTCAACGATTGAAACGGAAATGCGGAACTGCCCGACAGATTAATGGTGTAGATTTTGAACCATCTGCCACCATCAAAAATCCACTTTTGCACGCCGCCATCATCCGGCGATTGGTATGAGTCTGCGATGTAGAGCGTGTGGTCGTTGGCGAAGACAAAATCGTAGGGAGAACGGCTGCTCGTCTGGTACGGATCGAAGTCCTTACCGAAGCCTGCAAGGGTGGCATCCGTCTGGCCGCTGGTCACCGGCTCCCCGGTCCCCACGGCGGTGATTCCGTTAATGAGCCCGGAACGGGTGGATAGGTACACTTGTCCATCGTAAATCGAAACGACGCGACCGCTATTGACATCCGTGGACAGGCGTGTTCCCGCTCCCGCGGAACCCAGAGTCGTTTCCACAATGCCCAGGGTGTCGCTGGAAATATAGACCTTGGATCCATCCGTTACGGCGGAACGGACGATGCCGAGACTGCTGCCGCTGTTGATGACCGTGGTGGTGTCGACAATCCCCGAGGCTGAGACCGTGGCGACGACACGGTTCGTGGTGGAGGAGCTGGTGCTGATGGCCTTGCCGGGTGTTTGATTGTAGCCCGCCAGTGAAAGCGTGGTTCCATCGGGTGACAGCTGAAGAAGTCCCTCGGGAAATTTGCTGGTGGTTCCGTTGGTCCCGGTCAACGTCAAGGCGACGTTGGCGCCGCTGGAACTCGTTGGCAGGGCGATGGACTGAACCAGTACGCCGGCAGTCGTGTACTCATCGAGAAACACCGCCGCGGCGTTGGGGGTAAGTGCAGCTGAGCCGGTGCCTACCCTGGTGACGACAAGATCACCGGGGGTAAAGGAATTAGCACGGGCAACCGCGGCAAACGACATCCCTGCGATCAGACTGGCAGCGGCAAGCGCGACGGGGCACCGGCGTTGGGTTGACATGCGTACACCTCTGAAGACAGCAACATTGCTTCATAAATTACATCGCATATGCGAATGGGAATATTTTCGGCGATGGCCGACGTTCCCTAACAACTTAGCCCGGATTCTCGTCGGGGCGAGAAAAAGGTTCAGATTTTGTAATAAATTTCAAAAAAATAGCCGGGAGACATTCTCCCGGCGGGTGTGAAAAGGCCAATAACACAAAATTGCTTACCGGCGTCGCCGCCGCAGAAGCAGCAGGCCCCCCGTGGCCAGCAACCCCAAAGAGGCGGGCTCGGGAACGGCTACGGTGCCGGTGACGACCAGGTTGTCCAGTTCGTACGTGGCGGCGTTACTCACACCAACCGCATAGATGCGGAATCCGTCTGCGTTTTGTGAATTCCTGGAATCGGTGATTGCGGTCAGAGGGGTTCCGTTGATCGTGAGCTGGAGATTGGCGCCGCTCTGATTTGCCTCGACGTGGTAGACGGTGTTGCTGGCGAACGTGAAGCCCGCATTCACCCACGCACCAGACGTGCCGCTGGTGTTTCGATACTGGAGGACACCGGCGAGTGATTGCAACCCGAAAAACAGGTCGGCGCCGGCAAAACCACTGTTGCCGGTAAACGTTCCGCCCGAGCCCATGCCGAAGAAGAGAGTCCCCGTGGTGACGTCGCTGAACTTGACGTCGAAAGACAGGTCGGCTTGCGAAGTTAAGCCAAGGCCGCTCGCGACACCGAATCCGGTAATCGAGGAGCTGGTGGGGCCGGTAATAGTGGCGCTGGCGCCGCTGCCGACGGTGGAGGGATTGGTGGCCGCGAGGGCCCCCCCACCGCCGCCGACCCGTACGAAGGTGAGCGTGGTATTCGCGGTCGTAATTGCTGATCCGTCAGCAAGGGTCCCAAAGTCCTCAGAAAACACCGTCGCCGCCTTTGCACTGCCAGCAAAGGCTGCGATTGCAACCGCAGCAGCCAAAGCCCAGATCTGTCCAGGACGAGTACGCATGCAAAATCCTTTCACCACCACTGGGGGTAAAGCCTTGAAACGATGAGCCAGGAAACCGCCTTCACGCGACCAGCACACCGACACGGATCGCCCGCCGGGGCCTACATGGCCATCCTGCGTGAAGAGGGACCCGCCCATCTCCGCTTATCGGAACCAGTCCAATATAACACCGATATTCTGGTCTGCCCGAAAATTTTCAGGTTTCCCCACGGTTATGCGCCGATTTGGGGAAATGGGTAGCCGCCGGTAGTACCTCTGTCGTAATCGAGATAACGCCACGCCCCTCTGCGGCGGAATTCGCCCTCATCTGACGGGTTCGCGTAAAATAGGCAATCTTCCCTACTCGCCCCAGCCACCCGCCCATCCTTAACCAAATCATGCGCTGTGCGGCCCGAACTTCCCCGAGCTCAGTAGTCCTGCAGGGGCTTGACCGTCCAGTCTCCCTGCCGCAGCGCCTCCATCGC